>JAXHUT010000062.1:0-5422 GCA_034189405.1 Chloroflexota bacterium | reverse complement strand
AGGCGCTCAGGGGAGTTCTTTTTGTCTGTTTTTCAGCGACTTCATTTGCGCACTTTCGAACTATTTCGGGGTTCAAAAATGGGTATTTGGTTGTTAAAGTTCAGGTTTTTTCAGTAGAGTCTGTTAATAAATTATTTCTGTAAAACCACGTGCAAACAAGGCTGCCAGGGTAGCAATGATGATCGTCAGCAGGACGATATACCACATGGCTTTTGTTCCCAATTCTTTTCTTATCACCAACATTGTCGCCAAGCATGGAATATAAAACACAACGAAAACAGCATAGGTCACCATTTGGACGGGTGTCAGGACGTCGGAAAATGACATGCTGCCCAAAGCCTGCCCCAACATGACCAACGATAATTCCTTTCGCAAGACACCAAATATCAGAGGGACGCCGACCTCATGGGGCAAGCCTAAAATCCATGAAAGCGGTCTGACCAGGTTGTTCAGATAAACAGCGACATTCAGATAATTCAACGCCGCCAGAACGATGCTCCCGACGATTAACAGCGGCCACGCCTCAACAATAAATTCTCGAATGCGCCACCAGGCTTTGTTGAACACCGTGCGAAGGGTTGGCACGCGATATACCGGCATTTCCAATATCAGACCCGGAGATGTCTCTGGAACCAGTTTCGAGAGTATTTTCGCTGTCAGGGCAATGACAAAAAGATTAAACAAATAGATTCCCAAGGCAAGTCCAGGACCAAGATAAAAAGCAACCAGGCCAAAGACAACTGACAAGCGGGCTGCGCACGGTACCAGGGTTGAAAGTGCTGCTGAGATAAATCGCTCACGTTTATCTTCCAAAATACGCGTTGCCATGATTGCCGGTACATTGCAGCCAAATCCCAAAATAAAGGGCACAATCGACTTGCCATGCAGCCCGATTTTATGCATCAATGAGTCCATCAAAAAGGCAACACGAGGCAGATATCCAACATCCTCCAAGACACCGAGCCCAACCAAAAAAGGCACCAGGTACGGTAAAACAATGGCCACACCCCCTGCGACTCCCTGGATCAAACCAACGACTAGTTCGGAAACAATATTTTGACTGCCCCCCAATAAATTGACCGTCCAATTTTCAAATTGCTCAAACAAAGACATCAAGGGTGCCTCTATCAGGCCTCCCAGGCTGTATACCACTTGAAAGAATAAGTACAATATCAAAATTAGAAAAATATAACCCAAAACCGGATGAAGCAAAATGTCATCTAACTTATCACGAAAAGTGATTTTCCGCTGGCCTTGTTTAATAACCCTGGATGCTATCTGTTCAGCTAGGCAGGTACGCTCGCCATTAATCACCCAATCTGACGATTGCCTCCGCGTATGCCGCAACCCTTCTTGAATAGAAGTTAAATCTCTATGAATTTCCGGCTTCTGATTGAGAATGTCCTTTAAGATTGCTTCATCACCCTCAAGCAATTTTATTGCCAAAGCTCTGGGCTTCAGATAGCTTTCAACATCTTTGAGTTCATTTTCAAGGATATCTAAATAATTTTCTATATCCTCACTATATCTTGGCTGCGCAGGGCTCTTATTTTCTTTGCCAACCTGGTAAGCTTTGGTAAATAGCGGTTGAATGCCTCGCCCCTTAGAAGCAATCATCGGTATGACTGGTGCTCCTAAAAATTCTTCAAGTGCTTTGATATCAATGCGAATACCCAAGCGATCCGCCTCATCCATCATATTTAAGGCGACCACAAGGGGGACTTCCAGCTCTAATAATTCAACCGTCATTGCTAAACCATGTGATAAATTGGAGGCATCCAAGACGTTGACAACAACATCGACTTCATTTGAAGTTAAATATTTGATGACCTCACGTTCTGCCGGGTTGGTACCTGCCAAGGTATATGTCCCTGGCAGATCAACAACATCAACAACCTGCCCCAGCAAACGGACTTTGCTTTCTATGAATGTAACCGTTGTACCGCTAAAATTACCGGTTTCGGCTTTGTAACCCGCGACTTGGTTAAATAAAGTGCTTTTTCCGCAGTTGGGTTGGCCAATTAATCCGATTCGCATTAAATTTTCTCAACGATAATCCGAGAAGCAATACCCCTACCCAAAGCAACAGATCGACCATCAACATCAATCATGATCGGTCCCCCCATCGGGGCATATCGCAATACTTTGACTTCCCGACCAGGGCATAAACCCAATTGACGTAATTTAAAGCTCACGCCTCTTCCCCCGGTATAATCAACAACACGTACCGCTCTACCTTTAGGTGCACCTAATAAATTCATTTAACCTCTATTATTAATTTCCAGTATTTTATCGTTTTGCGTTGTTCCAGTCAAGAAACAATTCATCTAAAGCTAAAAGAGAACTGAAAGCCCAAGTTTATCAAAGGTTTTGCCTGAAAAAACGCAGATCTTATAATAAAATAGGATTCTATAAAAAAATTAATTGGGTTGAGATTCCATCAAAATCGATTTGCAGAAGATGCTCAATTTAATCCTATTGCATCACACAATCTTTTATAAAAGAAATCGCTAAAACAATAAATTAAGTCATTATTACTTTGCTCACATCACCAGGAGAAACATATGACAGCGCTGCCAGAACCGATCATGACATCAGAAACCGGATCCTTTGCCAGAAAGACAATTGAAGAATTAAAACCAGGGATCATCGACAATTTATTAAACGAATACGACTACACACCAGAAATGCGAAAATCTTTGATCGACCTCAAGTCCGAGATGGTAAATGGTCCATTAAAGCCACTCCAAGAACAGACCAGTGATACCACAATTTGGGATGCAGACTTCAAAGCTTTTCAGGGAAAGAGCTGGCTGGATATCCCCTGGATTTTGGCAGAAACTTTTTTCTTTCGCCGGATTCTTGAAGCCATCCAATACTTTCAACCAGGACCCTGGCAAGGCAAAGATCCTTTTCAACACCTTAAAAACAGAGAAATTTCAAAAGCCTACCTTGAATTTAGTGAAACCTATCGAAATGGAGGTAATAAAAGCAAAAAAGACGCCTTCCAAGAATCTTGTTACCAAGCTCTAAGGGGAAATCAAAGCGATTTGAGCAACCTCCAAACCTATTATGATGGTGCAGTAACCAGTCATCCAGCCGAAAAATTTCTCATCGATCAATCGATGGCGGCTTTCGATTATCTTTCGCAGCAGCCAAAAAGAATCGCATATTTCTTTGATAATGTCGGGAAGGAATTGTATTTCGACTTGGCATTTATCGATATCCTCCTTCAAAAGAATCTCGCCCAATCAATGACATGGTACCTGAAAAACCAACCTTTTTTCGTTTCAGATGCACTACCAAAAGACTTACACCGTACAATCGATCGTTTGGCATCTTCATCTGCACCAGAATGTGTAGATTTAGCGGAACGCTTAACACATGGGGTAAAATTAGGGAAAATTACCATTGAAACACCGCCATTTCTAACGACGGGTCGGGCCTTCCGTGAAATGCCAGCATCAATGAAATCACATATTCGCAAACACGATCTTGCGATACTTAAAGGTGATCTAAATTTTCGAAAGCTGGTGAGTGATCGCCACTGGGACCCGACGACTTCCTTAGAAAAAGCAGCAGGTTACTTTCCCACAACATTTTTGAGCCTGCGCACGCTGAAATCAGAGCTGATGGTTGGTTTAACGAAAGAACAATCAAAAAATCTGGAAAAAAATGCGGAAAAGGATTGGTTAATCAATGGAAAAAGAGGCATGATACTATTCTTTGAGAAGCATCAATAATGGTACATGACCGTACTATATTAACAAAAAAATACTATTTTATTAACATCAAAATGAAAGGTGATAGATTTAATGAGTGAAGATAAAAAAGTTCGAGTTGCAATCGTAGGCGTGGGCAATTGTGCGTCTGCCCTGGTACAGGGTGTCGAGTTTTATAAAAAGGCAAAAAACGATGCGCGAGTCCCTGGATTGATGCACGTTGATTTGGGTGGGTACCATATCTCAGATATCGAGTTCAGCGCTGCCTTTGATGTCGTGGATACAAAGGTTGGCAAAGATCTGTCTGAAGCGATCTATGCCTTTCCAAACAATACCTATCGATTTGCAGATGTACCTAAACTTGGCATACCCGTCCATCGAGGGATGACTCATGATGGTTTAGGAATATACCTGAGTCAAATTGTCAATAAAGCACCTGGACCAACAGATGACATTGTCAAAATTCTGAAAGAGACGAATACGGATGTCGTTGTCAATTTTCTACCCGTCGGCTCTGAAATGGCGACAAAATGGTATGTTGAACAAGTTTTAGATGCGGGTTGTGGTTTCGTTAATGCCATCCCGGTCTTTATCGCCAGTTCAGATTACTGGACAAAACGGTTTAAAGAGACGGGACTTCCGATCATCGGCGATGATATCAAAAGCCAGGTCGGTGCAACCATTCTCCACCGCGTTTTGACAAGCCTGTTTGTTGACCGGGGCGTCAGACTTGACCACACTTATCAGCTTAATTTTGGCGGAAACAGCGACTTTATGAATATGCTTGAACGAGAACGCCTCCAATCAAAAAAGATCAGCAAAACGGGTGCTGTAACAAGCATGCTCCCCTACACCCTCCCAAGTGAGGATATTCATGTTGGACCAAGCGATTATGTGCCTTGGTTAACCGACCGCAAATTCTGTCATATCAAAATGGAAGGCACCACCTTTGGGAATGTGCCGCTAAATCTAGAAGCCAAATTAGAAGTTTGGGATTCGCCAAACTCAGCCGGCGTGATCATTGATGCTGTTCGTTGCTGTAAACTTGCCCTGGATCGCGGATTATCGGGTCCATTATTAGCACCCTCCTCATATTTTATGAAAACACCACCGGAGCAATATGAGGACAGCATTGCACGGGATAAAACCAACGCCTTTATCCAGGGCAATTGAACCTACCAACTGACTGACATTGAACGGGAGCGTTTGTTGCTCCCGTTTTTTTATTTTGCCAACAAGTTCACTGTCAAATAGGGTGTTGAAAATCTTTCTAAAAAGCCTCCTCCACAATTTGCTAAAATAACTGGAAATACGTCGTTGGATGCGGTGCGCTTTCCTAAAAAGAATAGGTCTTTCATCGCAAGGTCACGAATCTTTACCCCCCTAACCCCACGCAGGCAGGGGGAATTAATTTAAAGTCTTAGAAATTAAGCGACTTATCAGAATCCTGTGGGAAAGCTATTAAGAACCTGAAAGTTTCGACTTCTAAATCGAATGACTTTGAAATACCATAATTTTGCGGACTGACCTTCACGCATTTCAAGTTCTGCACTTAAAGGGCGTGAGGGTTCACCGCACCATTTAGGACATGGAGATTCACAACCTGAAGAATCAGATGACGATTTTATCCTTTATCCTTCATGCTAATGGCTACAATCACCCAGCTTGTAGCTTGTAGCTTGTAGTTCGTAGATCAAAGC
>JAXHUT010000061.1:0-6536 GCA_034189405.1 Chloroflexota bacterium | reverse complement strand
CTGCATTGTGTTATGATTATGCAACAGCAGTGAACAGCCGTGAACATAATGATGCCAACGTTCTCACCCTGGGTGCAGGTTTAATTGGCATCAACCTTGCTAAACAAATATTAAATACGTGGCTCACGACAGAATTTGGCGGTGGTCGGCACGCCCGGCGGGTCGACAAAATCACTGCGATCATGGATCGATTTATTAAGGACGGGAAGGAATCATGACACCGGATAAAAAAACTGTTGAAAAATTAGTTGAGATCATCACCCGTGAAGTCTTGCTTGCAATGATCGAAACAGAAGAAGCAATAGAATATCCCCCAGGCGCGAGCTGCACGGTTGAGATTGCAGAAGGGATCAAAGTGAAAACTTGCTTTGATAACGCCGGACATGTCATCAGTGCTGGTGCAGAACGTCTCACATCGACTTTGGGAATCATCCCTGAAGATAAATCCCTGGCACGGACGATTGATCACACCCTTCTCAAACCAGATGCGACCGCTGACCAAATTGCACAATTATGTTTTGAAGCACGCAAATATCATTTTGCGTCTGTTTGTGTTAACCCAACCAACGTGAAATTATGCACTGACTTATTAAGCGGATCCGATGTTAAAGTCTGTACTGTCATCGGGTTTCCCCTGGGAGCCACATCAACCGAAGTCAAAGCTTTTGAAACTCAGAACGCGATTGACAACGGCGCCAGCGAGATTGACATGGTGATCAATATCGGCGCCCTCAAAGCAGGTGATAATGACCTGGTCGCCCGGGATATCCGCGAGGTCGTCAAAGTCGCACACAAAGCTGGGGCTATCGTGAAGGTAATTATCGAAACAGCATTATTGACGGATGAAGAGAAAGTCGTCGCCTGCCTGCTCGCAAAAGAAGCAGGGGCAGATTTCGTAAAAACATCCACTGGCTTTTCAAGCGGCGGCGCGACCGTTCATGATGTTGCGCTCATGCGGCGAACGGTTGGCCCTGAATTGGGTGTAAAAGCAGCTGGCGGCATTCATTCACAGGAAGAGGCCCAACAATTGATTGCCGCTGGTGCTACTCGTCTGGGTGCTAGTGCGGGTGTAAAGATCATCCAGGCTGAATCTGCAAATAATGCCGATACGGCTGCAAAACCTACTGGATCTTATTAATCGGAGTATTAAATCATGTTGATTGCCAAAGTAATCGGAACAACAGTATCTACAATCAAGGACGAAAAACTTCATGGGCAGAAATTGCTCATCGTCCGTCAGACCGATGAAAAGGGTGAATTCATTGGCAAACCTTATGTAGCGGTAGACACCGTCGATGCTGGTATCGGCGATTTAGTTTTGACTGCCCACGGTTCAAGCGCCAGACAAACCAATATCACCGACAAACGTCCCGTCGATGCAGTCATTATGGCGATGATCGACACCCTAGAAGTTGATGGTCAGGTAACCTTCCAGAAAGGTTAAACAAGATGCCTGAATTCGACAAAGATTTACGGTCTATACAAGAAGCGAGAAACTTGGCCTCAAGGGCATTTGACGCCTGGAAGCTGTGGTCAAAAGCTTCACAAGAGCAGGTGGATAAAGTTTGCGAAGCCATGGCTGCTGCTGCTTATAATAACGCTGAAGCTTTGGGTATTCAGGCGTACGAAGAAACCGGTTACGGCGTCCCGGAGCATAAACGCCTCAAAAATGAATTTGCAAGCAAAAATGTTTGGGAAAGCATTAAAGATATAAAAACTGTTGGCGTCATCAACCACGATGCAACCAAAAAAGTCTACGAAATCGCCTGGCCAGTTGGTGTGATTGCCGGGCTGACCCCCAGCACCAATCCCACCTCGACGGTCATGTATAAAATTTTGGTTGCGGTAAAAGCTCGCAATGCTATCATAATTGCTCCCCATCCTTCTGCAGCGCAATGCTCCTATGAAACTACACGGATGATGGCACAGGCTGCTGAAGAAAACGGTGCTCCCCCCGGGTTGATCGCCTGTATGCAAAACATCAGCCTTGACGGTACCAATGCATTGATGCACCACAAATACACGGCTCTTATACTGGCTACTGGCGGCACCCCCATGGTGCGTGCTGCCCATTCAACCGGAAAACCAGCGATTGGCGTTGGTCCCGGCAACGTCCCGGTGTATGTCGATCGTTCCGCGGACATCGAGAAAGCTGCCCGTTATATCACAGCCAGTAAGGCATTTGATCACTCCACCATCTGCGCAACAGAACAATCCGTTGTGGCAGATAAGCCGATTGCAAACCAGTTAGCTAGTCTGATGCAAAAAGAAGGCGCTTATTTCACCGAGCCTGCTGAGACGCAATCGTTACGTAAGCTCTTATTCCATCCGGACGGCAGCATGAACACTACTGTTGTGGGTAAATCAGCAGAATTCGTAGCTGGCATGGCAGGCATACAAGTTCCCAGGGGAACACGAATCCTGGTCACGCCTCTTAAGATAACGGGGAGAGAAGAACCCTTATCACGTGAAAAATTGACCACTGTGCTTGGATGGTATCAAGAAGAAGGCTGGGAAGCAGGGTGTGAACGCTGCATTGAATTGATCCAATTTGGCGGACGCGGCCACAGTTTGATGATCCATGCAAGGGATCAAAATGTGATCATGGCATTTGGGTTGGAAAAACCCGTCTTCCGCATTGGCGTCAACACCATGGGCACATTGGGCGCCATCGGCTTAACGACAGGTGTGATGCCTTCAATGACACTTGGTTCTGGCGGCGTTGGCGGCTCCATCTCAGGTGATAATATTACAACGACCCACTTGATGAATGTTAAACGTCTTGCTTATGAAATATCAACACCTCCACCGGCTGCCATGGTACCTGGCAATCCAAAACCAGGGCCTTCAGCCCAGGAGATTGAAAAATTTGTCCAAAATATTGTAGAAGAAATACTGAATAACCAGTAAAGATTTATTATTTTTAGAAAGGATAACAAAATGGCTTTAGACACAGCAAAAATCGCACTAGGAATGGTTGAGACCAAGGGTCTTGTTGGCGCAATTGAAGCCGCCGATGCCATGGTTAAATCCGCCAACGTGGTCCTGATCGGATCAGAATATGTCGGCGGCGGGTATGTCACCGTGATGGTTCGCGGCGATGTTGGCGCAGTGAAAGCTGCCACAGATTCTGGCGCAGCTGCTGCCAAACGCGTTGGAGAATTGGTTTCTGTCCATGTCATCCCCAGACTTCACGAAGATGTCGAGATGATCCTGCCCAAGGATTCCAAGGGCGAAAAACCAGAGACAAAGAAATGATACAGGCTTGACCTGTGAGTGAGCCGAACCGGAAAAACACGGGATTAAGCCCCGATCAAACCCTTTTGCGCGCGGATCAAGTCATCTTACCCAACCTGAACGGAAACACCCCATCAGGGTTGGCGAATTATTCAGGCCCCTTGCGCATCGGCGTTGACCTGGGAACAGCTTTCACCGTACTGGCAGTTCTCAATGAAAAGGGCGAACCGCTGGTAGGCGAGTATCAATTTACCCAGGTAGTACGAGATGGACTGGTCGTTGACTTTATGGGTGCGGTGATAATCCTTGAAGCGATGAAAAAGCGGATTGAAACGAAATTGGGCAGGCTGCTGACACATGCAGCCAGTGGATTTCCCCCGGGTGTGCCGGATATCGAGATACGAGCGACAGCAAATGTGGTCGAGGCAGCAGGGATACAGTGTTCGCACTTGATTGATGAACCCTCGGCTGCCAATAACGTTCTCAACTTAAGAGACGGCGCAATTGTTGACATAGGCGGCGGGACTACCGGGATTGCGATCCTTGAGAACGGTGAGGTAGTTCATACGGCTGACGAGGCAACGGGCGGCACACACCTATCGCTAGTTATTGCTGGGGCAGCTGATTTGAGTTTTGAAGAAGCTGAAGAACTCAAGAAAGATTCATCACAACAAGCACGGTTGTTTCCAATTGTGCGTCCAGTAATGGAAAAAATGGGCACTATCATCGAAAAGCATGTGCGAAACAAAGGGGTTAAGTCGATTATCCTGGTTGGTGGAACGCCCCTCTTTCCAGGGATTGCTAAAGTGATTGAAGAAATTACCGGTATTCCCACGCAAGTGCCCGTCAACCCCTTGTTTGTGACACCGGTTGGCATCGCGATGGAAGACCGATCGGAATTGATTTAGAAAAAATTTTAAGGAGATAACATGGCAGAAAATTTTTCGCTACGTTGTTATTGTTTTATAGACCGAATGCAAGCGCAATATGCGGCATTTGTTGGCACAGTCACCCAAGGTGACCTGCCTGTAGAGGGGATGGCGTCATTATATGTTGAGATGGCGCCTGGTAACGAGGTTTTCCGTGTGGTTGATATTGCCGTCAAAGCAACAGAAGCCAAACCTGGTGCCCAGATTGTTGAACGTGAATTTGGCATGTTTGAAGTCCACTCGCTGAACCAGGCAGCCGTTAAACAGGCTGGTGAAGTCGTCCTGGATCGTCTCGGACTTAAAAAGGAAGATCGTATAAAACCACAGGTGGTTTCCACGCAGGTCATCACCCGGGTTGATCCATACCAGGCACAGCTGCTTAACCGATTTCGCAAAGGCAGCATGCTTGTTCCGGATGAGACCTTGTTGGTTATTGAATGCGCCCCAGCAGCTTATATCAACTTCGCCTGTAATGAAGCTGAAAAACATGCCTCCATTAAAATTGTCCACGTTTCATCTGTGGGTCGCTTTGGTCGCATGTGGCTTTCCGGTTCAGAAGCGGAGATCATTAACGCCAGGCAAGCATCGATCAATGCATTGGAATCCCTGGAAGGCGTTGCAGGTTAATAAATTAGTCATCATAGGAGCAGTATATGCCTAAACAATTTTATACAGAGCGAGATATCGAAGATATGGTCGCTCGCGGCCAAATGTCGCTTGTCGTGAACGATGACGTGGTCTTAACGGATCTGGCTTTTGAAAAAGCAAATCGCTTGAACTTTAAGTTAATCCAGGCACATCAAAAACCACCGGGTGCGCCAATTCGTCCCTATATGTCTGAAGAAGCATTGCAAAAGTCGTCACCCGAGGCGGAACAAAAAGCTAATGCGGCTAGCGACGAGGCATTACGAGAACGCATCCGTAAAGCGGTCAAAGCAAAATTGGGTGACCAGATTGACCCGGTATTATTAGAAACGATCATCACCCGGGTGCTGAATAACGTCGGAGTTAACTGATTATGCTCTTCGGTCGCGTCCAAGGCACGGCTGTATGTACCATAAAATATCCTGGTATTGAAGGCATCAAGCTTCTCATCGTCCAGCCCCTCAATAAGAACCTGGAGCCAATTGGCGCCCTCCAGGTCGCTTGCGACACTGTCGACGCTGGCATCGATGACATCTGCGTGATGACACGCTCTCGTGAAGCAGCCTTAGCCATGCCAAATATCCAGTTTGTACCTGTTGACCTGGCATTAGTGGGAATCGTCAATGAATTAGACGTCCGACCTCATCAGGATTTTGACTATACGCTCCCAACAAGTGTATCGGAGTTTAGCTAAACATGATTATCGGTAAAGTTGTCGGGACAGTGGTCACAACCATCAGCCATCCCCATTACAATAATCGACGATTGCTGGTGGTGCAGCCCATGGTCGGTCAGGGTGACCAGGATGATCCAGATTTTATCGCTGTGGATCATGCGCATGCCGGTGTGGGGGATACCGTTCTGGTCAATCGCGAAGGTAACGGCGCCCGCCAAGTGCTGGAATTACCGGGAGGATCAATTATTTCTGTTATTGTGGGAATCGTTGATTCTGTAAAAATCGACGGCTAAAAAAGCTTTATTCGTGAATGGCGAATAGTGAGTAGTGATTGGGGGTAAGGCAAAAAGGTTGGATATTGGACAACAAAGAAACAACGCATGAAAATACCCCCTTACTTATTACCTTAAACCATATTTATAATTTTCAAATGGTCGTATTAAGATTCTTATCAAATACAACCTACAACGACTAAAATTACACAAAATCATGGGGGGGGATTTACAAATTAATCGACCATTATTTTATCAATCGTCAATTCTACAAACAATTTTAGTAAAATTGATTTACATTTCTGTAGGTATTTTCACGACAAAAGAAAAAATGTGGATTAAATTTAGGGCAACATACGAAATGTGATATAATATTAATAAGTAGCTTAGTAGTGAAAACAGGGTCACCTTTTTTATTCTTACCACGAGCGAAAGGAGGGCAGCAACACCCATAATCAAAAGTTTGAAACAAAACGCTCATTAGTTTAGAAATGAGCATATTTTCAAAAGGAGTAAATCATGGATATTGTTGGATTAGTCATTCAATTAATTGGCGGCGTGTCAGGCGGCAAGGCTGTTGCATCCATTTCAAAAAAGTTCACCTCTGGCCCGGTATTGGATATCATCCTTGGGCTTGTTGGCGGTTTTGCAGGCGGTCAATTGGTCGGGCTGATCCCGGGGTTAGAAGGTACTGGCGTCGATATCGTTAACGTCCTGGGCAACCTTATCGGCGGCGGCATCGGCGGCGGTGCATTAACCGCTATTGGCGGATTGATC
>JAXHUT010000060.1:0-4611 GCA_034189405.1 Chloroflexota bacterium | reverse complement strand
CTTACAAATGGCCCTCTAGCTCAATTGGTAGAGCAGTTGACTCTTAATCAATTGGTTCGGAGTTCGAGTCTCCGGAGGGTCATTTTTTTGATTAAAGTGGATTTTGAATGGGGAATAGATTTTTAAGAATCAGGTACTGGGTATTGGGAATAAGGTATTAGGATCTTCGAGTCTCCGGAGGGTCATTTCGCTATTAAAGTGGATTGTGAATAGGGAATTGATTGTTAGGAATCAGGTATTGGGTAGTGGGTACTGGGTATTGACTAATCCCTAATCCCCAATCCCTAATCCCCAATCCCTAATCCCTAATCCCTATTTTAAATGTTGAACGCCAGGGACGCCGGCCCTGACGTTCATCAGAAGGAGAAGAAAAGTGTCTTAGCTGACTATATTCTATCAAATCAAAGCCAAGACAACTTGACGATTACCCTACGATAACCCTACGCTAAGCCATTAATATGACATTTTTCGCGTAGTACTATTATTAACAACACCTCTAAATCCAGCCCTATAAAATTCTAAACATCGTTATTATTCGTATCTTAAGGCTTCAACCGGTGCCAGTGCGGCTGCCCTGTTCGCCGGGTAGTAACCAAAGAAAATGCCTACGGCTGCAGAAAACAGCGTTGCCAACCAAATGGAATTCGCCGTGACAGTTATTTCTAAAGGTGTGCCGGACTGCATCGCTATCTGGCTGACCACCAATGCAATCACCCACCCAAGAACAATGCCAAGCAAGCCGCCAATCATGCTCAATAAAACCGATTCTGTCAGGAATTGCAAAAGAATGTCCTTCTTCCGAGCGCCCAGTGCTTTCCGCAAGCCGATCTCACGAGTGCGTTCCGTTACGGACACCAACATAATATTCATAATGCCAATGCCGCCCACAAGCAAGGATATTGCACCGATACCGCCCAGGAAAATAGTCAAAATATTTGTAATGGAGGCTGCAACGGCAAGAAAATCCTGTTGATTGAGGATTGTAAAATCGTTCGGACTGCGCGGTGGGATGCGGTGCGTTGAACGCAATACATCGGTGATCTGTTGAATCCCCTGGTCTACATCTTCCGCCTGGGCGACCGACACAAGAATATATTGAACTGCATTCGGTGAATCGCCGTGCGGTAGACGTGTTTGCGCTGTTGATATGGGAATATAAACATTGGTATCCGGGTTGTTAAATGCGCTGCCGCCCTTGGCTTCCGTCACGCCAATCACGCGAAAGGGATAACCACCTATGCGGACAGTACTTCCAACTATTCCTAAAGTTCTTCCAAATAAAATTCGAGCCATTTCAGGACCCAAAACAACCACGGAACTTCGCCCTTCCACTTGGGATTCCGAGATAAAGTCCCCTTCGGCAATCTCTATATTTTGGACAAATTGATAATCAGGGGTGATGCCCAGAATGGGCGTTCCCCGGCCTTCTGCACCATATGAAATTTCGCTGCTGCTGCTGATAACGGGCGCCACATAAGCCACTTCCGGCGCTCGTCGAGAATTTGCCAGGGCTTCTGCATCCTGCAAGGTCAGATCCTTAGGATTGGTGACATCTTCTGAATTGTTTCCGCTCAATATATAAATCACGTTGGTACCAATACTCTCAATCTCACCAGTGATCGAATCTCCCGCGCTTTCCCCCATAGAAAGCAAAGCGATTACGGAAGCCACACCGATCACAATACCTAAAATTGTCAGCAAGGAACGCAGTTTATTCGCATTTAAGCTTTGCAAAGCCTCTTTGAGATTCAACAAAATGTTCATGACCGTATCTCCTGACCCTCAATCACGCCATCTCGCAAGTAAATAATTCTTTCTGCTAAAGCCGCCACCTCCGGATCATGGGTCACGATTAACAATGTCGTTCCCTGGGTTTTGTTCAACGTCAACAGCAACTTCATAATCTCATCCCCTGATTGCGTATCCAGGTTACCCGTTGGCTCATCAGCTAGGATAATGGCAGGCTCGTTGACCAGAGCACGTGCAATTGCCACACGCTGCTGCTGACCACCCGAAAGCTCATTCGGTTGGTGATAGATCCGATCGCCAAGGCCAACCGACTCAAGGGCTTTCTGAGCCAGGGCTTTGCGGTTACCATTAATGCCCGCATACCGCAGCGGCAATTCCACATTAGCAAGCGCGGTTGCCCTGGCTAACAGGTTGAACTTTTGAAATACAAAACCAATTTTTCGGTTACGTACCAGTGCTAACTGATCATCATTCAAAGAGGACACCAGCTCGCCTTCCAGGTAGTAATCACCAGAAGAAGGGATGTCCAAACAGCCGATCATATTCATCAGCGTCGACTTTCCTGATCCGGAAGGCCCCATAATTGCCAAAACCTCACCATGATCCACCGTAAAACTAACGCCTCTTAGGGCGTGCACCTGGATCTCACCCATTTGGTAAACTTTTGTCAGGTTCTCTATCCGTATAACTTGCTCATTCTCAGCCATGATGATCCTTAATTCCCAAACCCACCAAATCCACCTTGCGGCGGACCGCCAAATGGCATTTCACCCGTGATCTCCTCTGGTGGATTCAACACGATCAATTCACCTTCTTTAATGTCTGCTTCGATGACTTCGCTGTAAAAATCAGAGTAGCTGCCCAAGGTAATCTTAACTGCCTCATAAGAGCCGTTCCGTTGAACGTAAACATTGTCCTGACCATCGATGCTCACAATGGCATCGTTTGGCACAACAAAAACATCCTCTTTTTCATCCACAACAATATTTACGGCAGCTGACATGCCAGGCTTAATGCGATCATCGGCATTCTGCATTTTTATCCTGATATCATACTCAACCACACCCTGTATCACATTCCCCACAGGAGAAATCTCAACCACCTCACCTTCGAAGGTATTTTCAAAATAAGCGTCAAAGACCAGTTGTGCGGGTTGATCAATCTGTACAAAGGGGATATCCACTTCAGAAATCTTGACATCGATGAATAACTCTGAGAGGTTATCAATTTGAACCGCCTGCATACCGGGCTGGACAACATCACCGCGTTTAGCTTTAACCACCGTCACAACACCGTCAAAGGGTGCTTTAATCAGGGGACTGTCCAAACGAGATTGTGCCATGGATAGTTGGGTTTCCAATATTGTTACCTGGTCAGGATCAGGACCATCTTCAAGCAAATTGACACGTTCCTGTAGTTTGGCGACCCGAGCTTCAGCCAGCTCAACCTCTAATTCAGCTTCTGCAATCTCTCGTTCGGTAAAATCTGCCAAACAATAATCCAAATTCGCCTGGGCAGTATTGACGGCGCGCAAGGTATCTGAGTTTTGTCTGAATTTATAAATCTGCTCTGCTTGATCCAGTTCATCCTCTAATTCCTCAATGCGTTCATCCGTACAACGCTGATAATTCATTATTTTCCGTTCATTTTCCAGGTCTTCCAGTGCTTCCTGTGCATTCAATAAGTCTAATCTTGTCTGTGCAAGATCGGACTGCCAGTTATCATAAAGATCATCCAATGCATTTTGCGTATTGATCAAATCAATTTCCGCCTGTAAGATATCCACTGATAAAGAATCGGGGTCAAGGGACATCAGCAATTGATCTTCCACCACCTGATCACCAACGGCGACCAAAACATCCCCCACAACACCACCGGCAGACCAGGTCAGAACCGCTGTCTGAACAGGTTCTACCGTGCCCGTCCCATAAATATTGGTATTTAATGTTCGCCGCTGATAAGGCTCCGTCTCGATGTTGGCTAAAACAGGTTCCATGTTTTGCCGATTTTGCCAAACGCGCCAACCGATAAATACGGCGACAACCAGTAAAATGGCGATTAAAATCAACCAGACTTTGATATTCTTTTTCTTTTTATTTTGTGCTTCTGTCACGCGCTTCCTCCATGTATGCCACTAAGATACCATAAATTATATTATCACTTAGCCATTGATTTATCTATCACTTATGTAATGTATGAACCCCTAATTATTTGATCATTTGTTGAAAATCAAATAATAATGATTTCAAAGACGCAAATTGGGTTCGAATGATAACATTATGAACAGATAGTTATTTTAATATACTTACGAAATATTAGATTTGTAATAACAAAACTAATCTTAACACAGGATTTGTCTGATCACAACCACGATTTTTTGAGGATTACAAAATGCGTAAAAAGGCAAAGGCAAAATCAGTAAAGAAGCAAAACCTTGAAAATTTCTATCCCCGCCGCAGGCGGACGGGGCATTACAAAATTTTATCCTTCGGATCAGGTTTTACCTTATTCATGGAACCCACGCAGCAAGCTGCGGGGTATTCTGCTCCGCAGAATAAAAATGATGATGATTGATTATGGACGATTTAGGTAGATTATTTATCAATCTTTATTTATAATAGAGAGAACAAATCTTTCAAACCTTTCACCGGAGGAAGTATGGCTCGAAAAACAATTGGTTTTGTACCCCTGATCTGGGAATGCCCCTATTGCCAAACTCAGAACCCTGGCCCCATTAAAAGCTGCACCAGTTGTGGGGCGCCCCAGCCCGATGATGTTGAATTTTTACAGGTGGACGAAGATAAATTCAACTTTATTAAGGACGAAGCCCTGATCAGAATGGCGATGGCTGGCCCAGACATT
>JAXHUT010000006.1:0-2821 GCA_034189405.1 Chloroflexota bacterium | reverse complement strand
CTGGCGAGTACAGTAATGAACACCGATATGGGCGGTATCCAAGTTTTGATCGGCGGTGAAGGTACATGGGAGGAATTACGCCAGTGCTCAATTGTTCTCGCCCGCTATGGCGACCCCCACACCTTAACTGGATCGATTGGTGTCCTGGGTCCCATACGCATGCCTTACGACAGAACAATTTCTACCGTGCGCTTCGTCGCAAATGTCCTCAGCGACCTGGTTTCTGAAACACTGGCATTATAAAAAACGCATTTTAACGATCGTCATCATTGATATGGAGTAATCTATGGATAAAGATAAACAGAAAAAAGCAAAAAACAAAGGGAAAGAAGAAGAAGAAAAAATGGATCAACAAGAGAATAACGCGTCCAGTGAAGAGAACAGCAAAGACGATAAACAAACCATGGTTGCGTTAACCTTTGATGAATATGATGCTCTGGAAAAGAAAATTGAAAGGCTTCAGGAGCAAATCGAAGAGAACAAGGATGGTTGGCTACGCACCCACGCGGACTTTGACAATTATAAAAAGCGTGTTCAGCGTGATGCTGCTCGGTCTTACCAGGATGCCATGACGAGCATCGTGAAAGTTTTTCTGAGTGTAGCTGACGATATCGAACGCGCCCTCAAAAACGAACCTCAAGGTAAAGATTTGGACAGTTGGGTTGACGGCATCGAATTAATTCATCAAAAATTGAATACCCAGATGAAAAATTTAGGTGTTGAACGCATCAACGTCACCCCCGGTGATATCTTCGATCCCAAAATTCACGAAGCCATATCACAAGAAGAACACGAAAAATTCAAAGAAGGTCAGATCATCGATGTTGTCCAACCAGGCTATCGTATCTCTGACCGCATTATACGCCCCGCAATGGTGCGGGTCGCCCGATAAGAAACAGGAGGCATAATATGGGAAAAATCATAGGTATCGATCTTGGAACAACCAACTCCGTCGCCGCAGTGATGGTCGCTGGCGAACCCGTTGTCATTCCATCTGCAGAAGGCGAACGTCTTGTCCCTTCTGTTGTCGCAGTCAATAAAAATGGGGAGCGCCTAGTAGGACGCGTTGCTCGAAACCAGGCAATCACCAATCCGGAAAACACCATCTTCTCTATCAAACGTTTTATGGGACGTAAATATGATGACCCAGAGGTCCAAAGGGCCATTAAGCTGGTGCCCTACCAGGTGGCAAAAGCCCCCAATGGTGACCTGCGTGTCAAATTGGCTGGCAAGGAATACTCCCCGCCAGAAATCTCCGCGATGATCCTTTCAAAAATCAAACGCGATGCAGAAGCCTACCTGGGTGAACCGGTCACACAGGCTGTTATCACTGTGCCGGCATACTTCAATGATGCGCAAAGGAATGCAACCAAAGATGCTGGCAAAATAGCAGGGTTGGAAGTGCTGCGAATCATCAATGAACCCACCGCTTCTTCACTGGCATACGGTTTGGATAAGAAGAAAAATGAAGTCATCGCAGTCTATGACCTGGGCGGCGGCACTTTTGATATTTCAATCTTGGATGTGGGCGAAGGCGTCTTCCAGGTACGATCCACCAGTGGGGACACCTTCTTGGGTGGTGACGACTTTGATCAACGCATCATCGACTATATCGCAGATGAATTTAAACGAGAAAATGGGATTGACCTACGCAGTGACCGCCAGTCACTTCAACGTCTGAAGGAAGCAGCGGAGAAAGCCAAAATTGAACTTTCCTCAACCATGCAGGCTGAGATCAATCTGCCCTATATCACGGCGGATTCCTCAGGTCCAAAACACCTGGTGATGACATTAACCCGGGCCAAACTTGAACAGTTAACCGAGGATTTGGTTGAACGCAGCCTGACCCCAGTTAAACAAGCGATCAACGATGCCAACCTTTCAAAGAATGAAATTAACGAGGTCGTGCTTGTGGGTGGTATGACTCGCATGCCTAAGATTCAATCTGAAGTCCAAAAATTATTCAACAAAGAACCCCACAAAGGCGTCAATCCAGATGAGGTCGTCGGGATAGGCGCAGCTATTCAAGCCGGTGTTCTTGGCGGCGAAGTTAAGGATATCCTATTGTTGGATGTCACCCCCCTGACACTTTCTGTTGAAACCCTGGGCGGCGTGGCGACCCCACTTATCAAACGCAACACCACCATCCCAACCCGAGAAAGCCAGGTTTTCTCCACAGCCAGCGACAGCCAAACACAGGTTGAAATCCACGTGCTTCAAGGCGAACGCCCCCTGGCTGCTAACAACAAATCCCTGGGACAATTCATCCTGGACGGGATTCCCCCAGCGCCGCGCGGTATTCCACAAATTGAGGTCACCTTTGATATCAATGCCAACGGTATTTTGGAAGTAACAGCACAGGATAAAGCCACGGGACGCAGCCAGAACATCACCATCACTGCCTCCTCTGGTCTCAGCGAGGACGAGGTTGAAAAGATGCGGCAGGAAGCTGAATTACATGCCGAAGAAGATCGCAAACACCGAGAGATGATTGAAACAAAAAACCGAGCTGATAATATGGTCTATTCTGCTGAAAAGACGCTCAAAGACCTTGGCGAGCAAGCCCCCGAAGACCTTAGACAAAAGGTTGAGGATGCGGCAGCAAAGGTGCGCGAGGTCAAGGATGGTGAGGATATCAATGCAATCAACTCGGCTACAGATGCCTTAGCAGAAGTTCTCCAACAGCTTGGCAGCGCAGCCTATCAATCGCAGCAGGAACATGGCGAAACAATTGAACCCGATGCGTCCGATGGTAAATCTCCTGACGAAGGTCCGGGAAACGATGAAGATGTCGTCGACGGAGAGTTTAAACAAGTTTGAA
>JAXHUT010000059.1:0-3644 GCA_034189405.1 Chloroflexota bacterium | reverse complement strand
TAACATCATGCGGACTCTGCAAACTGTGTTGTCCTGAAATATGTTTGCAGGTATGAAATAAAAGATGAACTGGAACCCTCACCCTGCCCTCTCCCTTTTGTAAAGGTGTTCTTAAATTGTAGAAAAAAGATTTATCCCCTTGCGATATTAGAAAGCTTATCAAAATTTTTTCTCAGGTCTTACCCTTACTTTTGGGAAAGCCTCCGTATAGTGCCACGCTCCTTTTTAATGAGCGCTTTTTGATTTGGATTAAATTGTCCAATCCTACAAAAAAACGCTCTTCGTCGAGCGCTCGCTTGTGTAAGGTAATGTATTAGTCTAAACTTTGCCTGCCTGCCAGGGCACGCAGAAGGGTGCTCTGGTCTGCGTATTCAAGATCGCCGCCAACGGGCAGACCGAGCGCTAATCGAGTCACGCTGACCCCCATTTTATTTATGTTTTCGTGTAGGTACATGGCGGTTGCGTCCCCTTCCATGCTGGGGTTGGTCGCCAGGATGATCTCTTTGAAGTCGTTTTCCTGTACCCGCTTATATAGTTCGCTGATTTTGAGATCTTCAGCCCCAATACCTTCAATGGGGGACAGGACCCCGTGCAAAACGTGATATAAGCCGTTGAACCCCGCCGTTTTTTCTATGGCGAGGACGTCCAGAGGTTCTTCAACAACACATAAAATACTGCGATCACGTTGATCGCTGGCGCAAATCTCGCAAACGGGCCTGTCTTTATCGGTGATATTAAAGCACACTTCGCATAGCCCCGTCTGATGCTTGATGCCAATTAAGGCTTCCGATAAGCTGTGGGACAGGTCTTCTGGAGCTCGCAAGAGGAAAAAGGTCAGACGTGAAGCTGTTTTAGGACCAATGCCTGGTAAACGTGCAAAGGCATCAATCAGGTTTTGAACGGGTTCTGGAAGAGCGCGCATTGGTCAGATCACATTCCCAAACCCAGACCACCAAGCATATCCGTGAAGGGTCCCATCTTATTGGCTGCGAGTTCTCTGGATTTCTCCAGTGCTGCGTTGATCCCGCTGTTGATCAGATCCTGCAGCATTTCAACATCCGGATCTTCCAGCAGTTCCGGGGAGATCTCAACAGATTTACAAACCTGGTCACCCGTCATCGTGATTCTGATGACACCGCCGCCTACCGTTGCTGTGACCGTTTCATCGGCTAATTCTGCCTGGGCTTGTGCCATCTGCTTCTGCATTTGTTGAATTTGTGCCATCATTCCGCCGCCTTTTTTGGAGGGGGGGCGATTGTATCCCTTTGCCATATACATTCCTTTCAGTGTTGAATTAGTCCTGAATTTCTTCAGCGTTGCTTATTTTACCACCCAGGTCACGGGTTGCAGTACCGACCATACCATCTTTATCAATCTTAATATTCTTGGGTAAGGTGCTGCCCTGATGCGAGGTGACAATGCATTTGACCAGCATGGGCTGCCCCAGCACTTCTTCAAGGATGTCAGAGGTTAGAGTGATATTGCCTTCTTTTTCCATCATGACCTTCAAGGTGTCCGATGAAAAACCAAGGATTAACGTGTTTCCGTCCACACCTGTCAATTTACAGGTATTTAATAAACCTTCAGTTCGCGGATTATGTTGTTTCACCCGCCTGCGAATTTCATTCCAGACCTGGTGGACATCGTTGATCGAAATTTGCCCCTCGATTTTTTCTATTTTTATCGGGGTCTCTAAATCTTCACTTGAGCCTTGTTCTTTTTCTTCAGGGGTTGGCGGCTCGCTTTCTGTGACTTTTAGTTTGGTCGCGGGTGATTTCTGCTGGTTTGGTTGTTCTTTTTTGGTGGTAGTTTTTTTGGGCTTGGGTGCTGTCTGATACGGTTGTGCTTGTGGTGTTTGGGTTGTTTGAGGCCTTTCTTTCAAAGCAGAAATTGGATCTGGTGGTTTTACCAGGATGTTTGTGAATGCCAATTCGAGCCCCAAGCCTGGGTGCCAGTTGGCGTGCTCTTCGGTTGTGGCTTTATTAAATGCCTCGATCGCCTTTAACAAATCGGGCATACTCAGTTTGTTAGCATGTTCAAAAATCTTAAGTTCTACTTCTTCGGACACCTCAAATCGATCTTTGTTATCCATTTTATAAAGCAGAATGTTGCGAAGATACGTCACGATTTGGCGAGCTAATTGCCGGGGATCTGTTCCCCCGTCAAGGGACTGGTTGATTTCGTTTAACCCTTTTGATGAATCCCGGTTAATAAGTGCCTCAATAATCTCAACCACACGCATGTTTGTGGCTGTGCCCAGGGTTTGCTGGGTAATTTCAAGGGTGATCGTCTCTGTTGTTGAAGCGAGTTGATCCAACAGGGAAATGGCGTCCCTCAGGCTGCCTGTAGCCTGACGGGCAATAATGGTGAACACACCCTCCGCCACTTTTATGCCCTCTTCCTGGCTCTTTTCCTTCAATAGATTGATAATGGTGTCTATCGGTATCCGACGGAACTCATGCCGCTGGCATCGGGAAAGGACCGTAGCAGGGATCTTGTGGATCTCTGTGGTAGCCAGGACGAAGATCGCGTGCGGTGGGGGTTCTTCCAGTGTCTTTAATAATGCATTGAATGCTGCTGTTGACAGCATATGAACCTCGTCAATGATGTAGACTTTGAAATCGCCTTGTGAGGGAGAGAAGTTTATTTTATCGCGAAGTTCACGCACGTCGTCGACGCTGGTGTTTGAAGCGGCATCAATTTCAATCAAGTCCATGAACCGACCGGCATTGATCGCCTGGCAGTGCTCACATTGATTGCAAGGACGGTCTTTGCGGTCGGGTGCTTTGCAGTTGACGGCTTTTGCCAACAGTCGTGCCGTGGTGGTCTTGCCTGTGCCGCGCGGACCTGCAAAGAGATATGCATGGGCGACACGGTCCTGAACAACTGCATTATGCAAGGTTTGAATAACGTGCTCTTGGGCAACGACCTGGTCCCAATCCTGGGGGCGCCATTTACGATAGAGTGCTTTTGCCATAAGTCCTTATTTTTAATTCATGGTATTGAGTAAGTTGCGACAACATTGCCATTATCGTCCATCAAACGTGCTGTTTCACCGGATTCCCAAATGGGTGTGTCGGATTGCCAATACAATTCTATCACCGTATCCACCCCCTTTTGTGAGAGGATTTTGACCGCACCGTCAGTGTTGAGAATGAGGGTTGGGAAGGTGAAGATATGATCATCTTCATCCCTTAGCTGCCACCCGGAAACATCCACAGCGCCCTCACTTTGATTTCGAATCTCGACATATTCAAGGTCTAAATTTCCAGGTGCGACAATGGTGAGAATAGCCATATCAAAATCCTCGGTGACAAAATCTTGGGTTGGCTCACCAAAGCCTGTGCTCTTTGCAGCAGGGGCTGATAATGATTGTTGAGAGGAAGCAGTTGTTAAGTCGTCCTCTATCACAGCCGATGGGCGAGGATTGGCTCGGTCCCACAGCCACATGACAAGCAGTATTGTTGCCGCTGAAATGATGATATTGAGGATGATGTAAAGGATGAGTTCAGTGTTGTTTTTCATAAGGTGTAACTTCCCATATTTTAGAATGATAGCACACCTTGGGGCGTTTGCCAAAAATTAGATTCTTCCGAGTGTGCCGCGCTGCCCGGTGCTCCCGATGTACATCCCGGGACGACGCC
>JAXHUT010000058.1:0-4044 GCA_034189405.1 Chloroflexota bacterium | reverse complement strand
CTTTGTCGGCCTGACGGCTCTCCCCGCAGTAACAAGAAATGTGATAAACACCTTCTACACTGTGTGTCGTGCGTAAAACCGGTCGAATTCCCCTTCAGCATCTGTGAAACTGTATTCGATATCTTCTATAACAGCGCTTCGGGGCCCTTTGCGTAAATCCCCCAGCAGACAGTTAAGTTGCTCATACTCACCTTCAGCAACAACCTCAACGCGACCGTCATTCAGGTTGCGGACCCATCCCTTCAATCCATATCCCTGGGCAGTTGACATGGTAAAGTAACGAAAACCGACCCCCTGGACACGTCCTTCGATGAATGCATGCAGTCGATAATTTTGATTCTCACGCATAATTTTTCTTTCTTATTCTGTGTTTCATTAGTATTTTACCCAAATTTATAAGCATGAACCAAGCTTAACAAACAGCACCTGCGGATCTGCAAGTGCTAAATAACGCCTTTAATTTTTGCGTGAGGCTGTTAGAAATCTTCGTCGTCGTCAATCATCCATTGATCCGGGTCTTCATGGTCGATGAACATCAAATCAAATCTGCTGACTTGTTCTGTGAAGTCAAGATTCTCTAAAGCATCCTCCAGAATCCGGATTTCTTCAAGATCTTCGGCTTCGTCAAGGTTTGTTTCAATTAATTCGCGAACACGTTTTCCGCCGATTTTGCTGAGGGACCAGATCGCTGCATAATACAAGTCTTCATCGTCAGTGCCCTCTTCAAGCAAATCAAAAAGGGCTTCCAACGCAGTTTTTGCTTCCAATTCACCCGCAGCCCGGACGGCTTCATATTGTACGATTGGATCCGGGTGATCAAACATGCTCAATACCCGATCAATCCAGCGCTTATTTAATGTTCTGCCCATGGCGAACAAGGCACTTTGCAGCCATTCCTCATTATCCGTTTCGTAGGCTTGTTCAATAAATTCCGGCACATCAGGATGCGTGGCATAACCCAGGGATTCCAATGCCCGCCTTCTTACCAGGCGGTTGTCGGATCCGGTATGCACACGGATCAGGTTTTCCAGGATCATATCATATGTTGACCGCTTAATTTCTTCCATTTCACCCTGGTAAACAAATATCCCTAGTGCGGTTGCTGCAGCAGCGCGCACAATCATATCTGGATCTTCTAAAAGCATATTGATGAGTATCGGTACCAGTGATTCTTTATCCGATTGCCATAACAGGCGAATGGCTGTAGCACGGGCAACAGGATCTGCATCAGCAAGACACATCACAGCCACGTGGTCAAAAAATAATAAGGTGTCATTTTCAGAAAGGCTTTCCATATCTTCCAAGAGTCCTCGCCGCCGTTCGGTCCAGACCTGTGGCCAGATTTTTTTCACCTCATCGAGGTCATCCCGGGATATATCCGAAAAGAAATATAAAAGCCCGGGCGGGAAGGGCGCTTCCCGGTTCAACAAGGCTTTTTTAATTTCTGATATATCGAAATCTTTTTGGTAGGGAGCAATCATTTTTTCCTCAGTATAAATCCCTAGGGTATCACAACTGGATTTGTAAAGTCCAGCACGGTGATTACAACCATCAGACCAATTAATAACAAGAAGCCAATGGTGTTTACTGCGTTTTCCCATTTTTGTGGGATTCGCTTGCCAAGGATTAACTCGGGCAGGGTAAACAAAATTCGACCGCCATCCAATGCTGGTATGGGCAGTAAATTGGTAATGCCCAATGCGATAGAAATATTGGCAATGATCGACAATGTAAAGACCGGGATGGGCTCCGCTGTGTATACATCGGTTTCTTGGTCCATCTCAACTGCCTGGTTGTAAATGTCAAAGATGCCTTTATATCCGACCGGTCTTGACACGGCAGGATCTACACTGCCGCTGATCAACCTGGCGGGCAGCAAGAGTGTCTCACGAATAATATAACCAGTGGTCTCAAAGGCATATCCGATGGATTGAAACACGGGGGTCGGTTTGAGGGGATTGCTCAAGGCGACGCCCATAGCCCCTTCACCCTGGGGAGGATTCTCCCTTGGGGTGATGTTGAGCTCTTGTGTTTGACCATCCCTGTTGATTGTCAGGGTGATTTCACTGCCAACATGACTATTGACGGTTTCAATCAACTGATCAATATCCTCAATGCTTTCACCGTCAACAGCCAGGATAATATCCCCGGGTTGCAGGCCAACTTGCATGGCAGGTGAGTCTGATGCAATTTGGGTGATCATTGCTTCATCGGAAACAGGGGTTCCCATCGCCCCGTAAACGATGACAAGCACGATGATACCGATAATGAAGTTCATCACGGGGCCAGAAAGGGCAATCACCAGGCGTTTCCACGCAGGGGCTGCAGCCATGCCATCTTCAACGGTTTCATCCGCTTCACCTTTGGGGCGTACAAAACCGCCAAAAGGGATCCAGTTGAGGGTGATTTCGGTCCCCTGCCACTCGCCGATTTTGACCAGCCGCGGTGGGTAGCCGAAGCCAAATTCTTCAATAGGAACGCCAACTGCACGGGCAGCCAAAAAGTGACCCAGTTCGTGGAAAAATACCAATAAACCGATCACAAATATTACCTGTAAAAGTACTAAGAATATGCTCATTAATTGACCTCATCAAATTCGTGTGCCTGATGACACTTTTATTTTATATCTATTGTTGTTCATTATTATACCTGCCAGGAAAACCGATAGGGTTTTTTCTGCGAAACAGAATGCTCCACATAGTGCTACGCGCCTTTGCAATAAGGGTTTTTTGCAGTGGATTCAGGTTTAATTAGCTTTACTCTATTTTGACGTCCATGTGTTGGATTTGCATAAACGAAATGACATTCCCTGTTCTATTTTAGGGATGATGTGCTGTCCTGGTTGGTTATCAGCCGGGCGGGGCCGCCTGGTTTTCCATGTAACACATTGACCACGCCAGGAAAAATATTTAAGCGCTCATAGATAATCTCAAAGGACTCTTGAAGGCAGATCAGATGAACATTTGGCCCGGCATCCAGGGTGTAGGTGACGTCTAAACCCTCTGACTGCCATCCATTGACGGCTTTCATCAGCGCCAGAGAACCAGGCTGCCAGTAAAACAAGGGGGGTTGGGAGGTCATCATGACGGCGTGCATCATGTTGCTGTCCAGTTTAGTAACAGCAGATAAGGCTGTGAAGTCCTTGTTCAGTATCGCTGATCTGCAAATTTCAAGGCGGCGTTTTGAATCTTGAAGGCGCGCTTCCTGGAAGGGGCTGGTGTCAGCAAGCAGCATCCCGGCTTGGGATCCTACTGGTTTATGCGATTCGCTGAGGATGGCGATACAGTCAATTAAATCCCAGTGGTCTGCTGGGACGATGGACTCTGCATAGGATTCACCGGTTTTGGGATTGGTGTGCCATTCCACAAAGCCGCCCGGGATAGACCGGCTGGCAGACCCTGAGCCAAATCGGGCTAAGCCTGAGAGCGCTTTGCTCGTCAGGTCCAGACCCAGAGCCGCTGTACCCGCAAGGGCAAGTGCGGCGAAGCCCGACGCCGATGAGGCCACCCCTGCACCCGTAGGGAAGTTGTTTTCGCTGGTGATGCGTGCAAAAAGACGCACGCCAGCCAGCCGCCGAATACGATCCATAAACTTCTGGACACGTATCAGGCTTTTCCCCGAAATTTCCAAGCCATTGAGCAGGAGCTGATCTTCTTTTAATTGAGGATCAAATTCAACGCTGGTACGCGTGGTAAGACCCTCAATGTTCATGGAGATGGAATCGTTGGCAGGAAGGCGATATTCCTCATCCTTCAAGCCCCAGTATTTAATGAAAGCGATATTTGGGTGTGCCATCGCGGTCGCTTTTTTGTTCATTACCAGCAGAATACCATAGGAATAGGAAATAGGGAATGGTGAGTGGGTATTAGTCACCAGGTATTAGGCAATTAGGGCAAAAGCTTGAAGCAGAATCATGGCCTAATGACCCAATACCTTGTATAAATAAGTTAGTAATCGAGCATCAAGCTAGATTACAATTAATCGTAGAAGCTGAGGTCGACGAAAATTGCCTTGAGGGTTAGCCTCGTGAATTAGGATGTCGCC
>JAXHUT010000057.1:0-16064 GCA_034189405.1 Chloroflexota bacterium | reverse complement strand
CCAGACTCGCCATGAAAAGACTTCGCGAATTGGATCACGCACGGGCTGGCAAAAGACCTGATATCGATAACAGCGGCATTGTGCATCGAAACGGGGATGAAAATCCTCAGGTGCGATCTCGACAGATCTCACAGCCATGTCCCTCGGTAAATAATAATTGAGGGCATTTCTCAGATCATCAAGGCTGTGCTGCCAATTCAAATGAAAGCTAACCACCTGTCCCACAGCGTGTACGCCTGCATCCGTCCGCCCAGCGGCTAAAATACTTCTGCCCCGCCATTTGATCTTCCGCAGCCCAGCTTCAAATTCGCCTTGCACAGTACGAGCATCCTTTTGCCGTTGAAAGCCAGCAAATTCTGAGCCATTGTATGAAAGAATAACTTTGTAATGTACTAAACCCATCCGGTATTAAATCCGGCCTGGATTACTCTTCAACCAGTTCAATCAACGCCATCTCAGCCCCATCACTTTGTCGGGGGCCCAACTTCAAAATGCGGGTATAACCCCCATTTCGGTTAATGAAGCGCGGACCAATATCATCAAATAATTTCTCCACGATCGGTCGAGAGCCGTTGCCAAGTTTTGCTGTTGCCTTGCGGCGAGCATAAACTGCTGCCGACTCTTCAATATCCTGGCTGTTTCGAGCCAGTGTAATCAACTTTTCGGTCTCTGCCTGGATAAATTTCGCTTTAGGCAGCGTGGTCTTAATCCGTTCGTTTTCTAATAATTGTCGGATCATCGTTCGCCGCATGGCCGTTCGATGGCCGCCGCTGCGGTTGAGGCGATATCCCTTAACCTTATGTCGCATAACTTTAACTCTCCGTTATATCTTCCTCTTCCTCTTCCAGGAAGCCTTTCTCAACCAGCTTTTCCTTGAGTTCAACCAAGCTCTTCTCGCCAAAATTGCGAATGGCGAGGACCGCTTCTTCACCTTTATCTAACAGATCAAGAACATCAGCCACATTTGTAATGCCAGTACGTTTGAGTGAATTAAAAACCCGAACGGTTAGATCAAGATTTTCAATGGGCATCTCTGCCGCTTCGCTGTTAACCGTTGGTTGTGGCTCCACTTGTTCAATCGGTACCGACAACATTTCTTCACTGATGCCAGCAATAAACCGTAGGTGATCGATTATGATTTTCGAAGAATCGCCCATTGCCTGTTCTGGCGAAATGGTCCCATCGGTCCATATTTCCAGCACAAGACGATCATAATCTGTACTCTGACCAACGCGAGCAGAACCAACCGTCCAATTGACCTTACGAACAGATGTGAAAATAGCATCTACGGGCAGTTCGCCAATTGGCAAATTATCGCCGCGCTCGTTCGCTGGTGAATAACCTCGACCTCGTTCTACGGTCAGATCCATTTCAAAATCGACCTTTTTACTATCGACGGTAAACAAGTATAGATCAGGGTTAATTATCTCGACCTCTGGTGGGCAAACAATATCTGCAGCCGTTACCGTACCTTCACCACTGACTTCCAGATGTAAATGTGAAACATCTACATCAAACAAGATCATCCGCAATTGTTTTAATTGCAGCACAATCTGAATAACATCTTCCCGCACACCTTCAATCTCACTAAACTCATGCAGCACATCTGTAATACGAATAGATGTAATTGCTGCACCTTCCAGGGAAGAAAGCAAAACTCGTCGCAGGGCATTGCCAATGGTTGTTCCAAAGCCGCGTTCAAGCGGGCTGATTGCAAATTTGCCATAATTTCGAGCTTCGGCAAGTCGTTCAACTTTAGGTTTTACCATATTAATTGTTCTAGACACGTCAATCCCTTTACCAGTGCATCGTTTTGCACTACCAGTGAGTCACTTTACCGCGAATAATATTCCACAACAAGTTGTTCGTTTAAATTACCATCAATTTCAGCACGTTCCGGTAAACGCATCACCCGGCCAGTCAGGTTGTTTAAGTCAGCATCAACCCAAGCTGGTGACGTGCGCGTTTCTTCAGATTGCCTGATTGTCTTGAAGTACGTGTTCTGTTTAGACGATTCCTTTACTGCAATGACATCACCAGGTTGAAGTAACGTTGAAGCCACATCATTGCGACGATCGTTCACCATAAAATGACCATGATTCACCAATTGGCGAGCCTGGCTTCGACTGTCAGCAAAACCTGATCGAAAAACAACATTATCCAATCGAGATTCAAGAACCTGCAGAAGGTTTAAGCCTGTCAAACCTGGTCTATTTTGGGCGTTACGAAAGTAGCGCCTGAATTGGCGTTCAAGTATACCGTAAATTCGTTTTGTTTTCTGTTTTGCGCGTAATTGAAGACGGTATTCCGATTCACGTGCTCTTCGACCACTAAAACGACCATGTTCCCCAGGGGGATACGCTCGTTTTTCAAAGGAGCACTTCTGGGTGAAACAACGTTCACCCTTCAAAAATAATTTTTCACCTTCACGCCGGCATAATTTACACACCGGACCTGTATATCTTGCCATTTATTCCTCTCTTATTTTATTACTAAACGCGGCGTCTCTTGGGTGGTCTGCAACCATTATGAGGTATTGGCGTTACGTCCTCAATAGAACGCACGGTAATCCCCATGCCTTGCACAGCACGAATAGTCGCTTCACGACCTGGGCCAGGGCCTTTGATGATCATATCAACTTCCTGAATACCAAAGCCTTGTGCTGTTTTCATTACTTGTTCAGTCGCCAAACGGGCAGCAAAGGGTGTGCTCTTTCGAGAACCCTTGAAGCCAGCTGATCCAGCGCTTCCCCAACACACGGTATTTCCTTGCTGGTCTGTCACTGTAATAATCGTGTTGTTGAAAGAAGCCATCACATGCACTTGTGCTGATGACAACTGACGCTTAGTTTTGCGGGAACCACTTGTTCGCCGCGTTCGTTTTGGTTTTTTAGCCATAGTACCTCACTAATTCAATCTCTTTATCCATCCAAATGTGCTTCTTGCCGCGGGGAGAAAGGAAGGAAAACCCAGAAGCATTATTTGGAAGGAAAATGCTATAATAACTATTTCTTGCCAACACCACGACGACGGCCCCGTCCCGCTACCGTCCTCTTTGGACCCTTACGGGTTCTGGCATTGGTCTTGGTTCGTTGCCCACGCACGGGTAAACCGCGTCGATGACGCAGACCACGGTACGTTCCAATTTCAATCAGGCGCTTGATATTCATTTGCTCCTGGCGTCGAAGGTCACCTTCTACAGTATAATTACTGGAGATAAACTCGCGCATTTTGGAAATATCACTATCTGATAAGTCCCGAACGCGTGTGTCAGGATCAACGCCAGTCGCATCAATAATTTCTTTTGCCCGGGTGGGACCCAGACCATAAATATATCTCAAACCAATCTCAACGCGTTTATCACGTGGGAGGTCAACACCTTCAATACGTGCCATAGTATAAATTCCTTATCCTTGTCGCTGTTTATGTTTCGGATTTTCGCAAATGACATACAATCGCCCATTGCGTTTCACGATCTTACATTTTGCACAGCGTTTCTTTATTGATGCTGATACTTTCATTGTCTAACTCCTATATCTTGCCGCAAAGTATTAATTGTACTTGTTACAAATTAATTCGTCTAGTTTTTGAAGCCTATAATTGTGTCAAAATCTCAGGTCCATTTGGGGTCACAGCCACCGTATGCTCAAAATGAGCTGTTCTTGAGCCATCAGCAGATGCAACAGTCCATTCATCAGCCTTGACGATCGTCCTGGATGTGCCCGCCAAAACCATGGGTTCAAGGGCAATTGTCATCCCTTCCCTGAGGCGTATCCCTTTACCAGGTCTGCCATAGTTGGGCACTTGTGGGCCTTCGTGCATTTTTCTACCAACACCGTGCCCGGTATATGTGCGTGTGATGTAAAAACCCTGACCTTCAACAAAGGTTTCTACAGCATAACCAATATCACCGATAGTATTTCCCGGCAGCATCTTAGAAATCGCAATGTCCAGCGCCTGTTTTGTGACTTCAAGCAACTTTTTTGTCTGTTGGTCAATCTCGCCAACAGGAACAGTAACTGCCATATCACCAACAAAGCCTTGATAAACCGTTCCGACATCCATGCTGATGATATCACCATCTTTGAGGACCCTTTTTCCGGGAATGCCGTGCACCAGTTCTTCATTCACACTGGCACAAATGCTAGCCGGATAGGGATATGGGCCCGGATAATTTTTAAAAGGTGAGTAAACACCGTACTTTTTTTGAACCGCTTCAAAAGCTTCGTTCAATTCAGCGGTGGTCACACCAGGTTTCACCATGTCAACCGCAGCTGTTAATGCTTCCGCATTGATCCGACCAGCTTCTCGCATGATGTCAAGCTCAAAGGGGCTCTTGATATTGATCGATTTTTCCCAGGAAATCACCTCTAAGCCGCCTTTATCTTGTGCATAATCTCTGTAAAAACTTCGTCGATAGATTGTGTGCCATCGATTTCAGCTAAAATATCCTTTTCGCGATAGTACGCAATCAGGGGTGCCGTCTGTTTATTATAAACTTCGATGCGATGACGAACGGTCTCCGGTTTATCGTCTTCACGTTGATAGAGCTGCGACCCATCAATATCGTCAATCCACTTAACCGTCGGTGGATTAAATCTCTCGTGATAAACACGCCCTGATGGGCTCATCCAGCGCCCACTCAATCGCACCACAAGCTCATCATCCGGAACTTTGATGAAGGGCACAAGGTTAACCTCACCATTAAATTTCTCAAGTAAGGCATCCAAAGCTTGTGCTTGCTCAGCTGTGCGTGGGAAGCCGTCAAGAACTGCCCCATCTCCACAATCAGCACGTGACAAGCGGTCTTCAACCATTCGAATAGTGACATCATCAGGCACCAATTCTCCCTGGTCCATATATTGCTGTGCCAGCTTCCCCAACTCAGTTTCATTCTTCAGGTTCTCTCGAAAAAGATCACCGGTAGAAACATGAACCAGATCCAATTCCTGGGCTAATCTCTTAGCCTGGGTACCTTTCCCAGCCCCTGGGGGGCCTAACATCACAAGATACATCGGTGCCATATCGCGACCCACATCAACTAATCAAGCGGTCATCATAACCGTGCATTTTTAGATCTGTTTCAATGATTTGGAAGGTGTCACGGACAACGCCTACAACAATCAACAAACCAGATGAGGAAACGAGGAAAACGTTTGTTTGCTGCAAACCTTCTGGCAAGAACAAACCCAACAAGTATGGCATTGCAGCCACCAAACCCAGAAATAAAGCACCCGGTAGAGTGATTCTGCGTTGAACCTTTGTCAGGTAACGTTGAGTCGGGCCGCCCCGTGCCACACCTGGGATCTGCGCACCTTGTTTCTTTAAGTTGTCACCATAATTCTGTTGTGCAAACAGGATGTCCGTATAGAAAAAGGTAAAAAGAACAACCATTAAAAAGAACAGAATTGGGTAAATAACGCCTTCGCCACTCAAAACAGTTTGAATCCACTCAGCGGCGTTTCTAAGCCAGTCTACGTTTGAATTATTGAAGAAACTCGCCAAAATCGTCGGGAAGGTCATTATGGATTGGGCAAAGATGATCGGGATCATACCAGCCATATTGACCATTAAAGGCAAGCTGCTCTTGACGGGCATGGACATTCGGCTGCCAACACGACGACCAGGAAACATGACCGGTACATGTCGACGCCCTTGCTGAACGTAGACCACCGCAAAAATGGTCACAATTAAAATAGCTATAGTAATGAAGATCAGCCACCAATAATTTGGATCACTTAGTAACTGATATAAGTTTTGCGGGATCTGTGAAACAATACCCGCAAAAATGATCAGCGATAAACCTTGCTGCCGGATTCCAAACTCTGAGATCAACTCACCCAGCCAGACACCAAACATGGTGCCAGCGACCATGGAAATAACTGTTGCCAGCGTGGGAATTAATACATCGCCAGAAAAACCAAACTGTGCAACCACTGATTGACCTAAGATGGCATTAAAGATATTAATTTGCCCAACAGCAGACAACAACGCCATCGGCACAGTTAAAATTATTGTCCACTTTTCCATCCAGCGGCGCCCCTCACGCTGGTCATCTTGCATTTTTTGTTCTAATGCAGGGATGATCGGAATCAATAACTGGAGAATAATCTGGGCGGTAATATAAGGGTAAACACCCATAGCCAGCACCGAGAAATTCGATACCGCACCACCGGATAGCATGTCCAATAAATTGATCAAGCCACCTGCCGCACCACCAGTCTGGGTTAATTGTGCGACCAGAGCCCGGTCAATTCCTGGCACCGGAATATTTGATGCCAGTCGATAGACAGCAAGTAAAGCCAACGAAATTAATAATTTTCGCCGAATATCATGTGATTTCCAAAGGTAGCGCCAAGCGGACCGCTTCATGGTTCAGGTCTCCTTTTATTGTCCTAAATACAAAATCTACTCCTGGATGATTTCCACACTACCGCCAGCGCTTTCAATCTTTTCTTGAGCGCTCTTAGAAATAGCGTGTGTTTTAACCTTCAGAGCCACAGAAACATCACCACGACCAAGAATCTTGACAGGCATAGACAAGTCATTGACCATACCGGCTTCTAACAAGAAATTCGGCGTGATTTCGGTATCTGCATCAAATTGCTCAAATTGGTCCAGGTTTACTTCCGCATAACGCACACGGTTAATAACATTCATTCCTTGACCACGTTTGAAGGGCAGCTTCCTGAAAAAGGGAAGGTTGCCACCCTGATGATACAGGGGTACGCCGCCGCCTGAACGAGCGTTTTGACCTTTCATACCACGGCCGCAGGTTTTTCCCTGCCCTGCCGCTGTACCACGCCCAACACGATTTCGGTCTTTACGTGCGCCTTCGTTTGGTTTTAAATCATGTAATTGCATCATAACACCTATGCCTCTTCAACATTGACCAGATGGGACACTTTGCCAATCATACCGCGCACAGCATCATTGTCAACCTGAACCACGGTCTGATTGATTTTCTTGAGGCCCATTGCTTTCAATGTCGCTTTTTGTCGTTTCGAATACCCAATGGGGCTTTTGACAAGCGTCACAGATAATTTTGTTTGTTTTTTCTTAGCCATTTGTCTCACGCTCCCAAAAAGGTTTGATTACGTCGAGAGGTTTACCGCGATATGCAGCTTGTTCTTCGGGTGATTTCAATTGGTCAAGGGCATTAAAAGTTGCACGAACAATATTTAAAATATTGGTGCTTCCCAATGATTTTGTCAAAATATCACGCACGCCAGCTGCTTCCAATACAGAACGAACGCCACCACCAGCAATAACACCGGTACCAGCTGCTGCTGGACGCAACAACACCTTTGCACCACTCTGTTTCCCCATGACCTCATGCGGAATTGATGTGCCACTCAAGTTGACCTTGTGCATGTCTTTGCGCGCTTTATCACTCGCCTTACGAATAGCATCAGGAACAGAATTTGCTTTACCCATGCCAAAGCCAACGCGACCGGCATTATCACCAATCACCATCACCACCCGGAAAGAAAACCGGCGGCCGCCCTTTACAACTTTGGCAACTCTCGCAATATCAATAACGCGTTCATCAAATTGATTCTCGTTTTGGTAGTCCGACATATTCGCCTCTTTCCTAGAAATCCAAGCCGCCTTCACGGGCAGCTTCAGCCATGGCTTTCACACGGCCAATATATTTATATCCGCCACGGTCAAATACGACCTGGCTTATTCCGGCTTCTTTAGCGCGTTCAGCGATCGCCTGACCAACTTTTTGCGCTTTTTCAATATTTGACAGCCCATCCAAATCGGGGCGCAATTCTGCATCTATGCTCGACGCTGAAACCAGGGTGTTTCCCTGAAAATCGTCAATGATCTGTGCGTAAATTTCCGATGTGCTGCGAAAGACGTTCAATCGCGGTCGATCTGGTGTGCCAAAGATATTCTTACGCACACGTCGATGCCGGCGTAAACGAGCTTCATTTCGTGTTTTCTTTGCCATATTATTTCACCTTCAAACTTTATAGTACAGTCTTGCCGGCTTTACCCGGTTTACGACGCACATATTCACCCTTATAGCGAATACCTTTGCCTTTGTAGGGTTCAGTTGGGCGGATATTTCGAATATCCGCTGCGACCTGACCGACAGATTGTTTATCATATCCAAGCACTTTAATTTGGTGAACTTTCATATCCACCTCAAAGCTGATCCCTGCTGGAGGTTCCACAATAACAGGATGTGAAAAACCAGCATTGATAACCAGATTATTGCCATCTAATTCAGCGCGGTAACCCACGCCTTCAATTAACAACACGCGTTCAAAGCCTTTACTGACACCCACCACCATGTTACTTATCACCGTTCGTGTTGTTCCATGTAAAGCACGATGCATGGGTTGATCGGTAGGGCGTTCAACAAGGATCGATCCATCTTCTTGCTTGATGGTCATATCAGGCGTAAAGGTAAACGCCAATTCACCCTTTGGGCCCTTGACTTTAACAAAAGAGCCATCGATTTTCACTTCAACACCTGCTGGCACTTCAATCGGTAAACGTCCAACTCGAGACACGTCTCGCTCCTCCTATAGCGCTAGGCGCTACCATATTTTGCACAATAGTTCGCCACCCACGCCCATCTTACGAGCGCGCTGGCCTGTCATAACACCCTTGGAGGTGGACAAAATTGCCACACCAATGCCCGAAAGCACCCAGGGGATATCCGTTTTCCTGGTATATACTCGGCAACCAGGTCGGCTGACACGTTCAAGCCCGGTAATTAATGGGCGACGGTGCCGTCTTTCACCGATATATTTCAAACGAATTCGCAATACTTTCTGATTCGGTTGATCAACAACATCATAACTTTCAACGAAACCCTCTTCCGTCAGAATTCGAGCAATTTCTACTTTGATGTTGGAACTGGGCATACTCACCAGCGTCCCGTTGCTTAGCGCAACGTTACGTATACGAGTCAACATATCAGCAATAGGGTCTGTAACATTCATCGATAATTCCTCCGTCGATCTACCACGACGATTTGGTCACACCAGGAATTTTCCCTTGCAAGGCTAATTCCCGAAAACAAATCCGACACAAACCAAACTTACGAATATAACCTCTGGGACGCCCACAGCGTCGACATCGGTTAACAACCTGATTAGGATATTTTCGCCGCTTCTCGCGATATATCATACACTTTTTAGCCATACTGTCCTTTCCTAAACGGCATTCCAACTTTTGTTAATAATGCACGACCTTGTTCATCATTCTCAGCCGTTGTCACAATTGTGATTTCCATGCCTCGAACTGTATCGACATCATCATAATCGATCTCCGTGAATATCAATTGTTCCCTCAAGCCCAATGTGTAATTTCCACGTCCATCAAAGGAATCCTCGGAAATACCGCGAAAGTCGCGTACACGGGGTAATGCAACATTGACCAAGCGATCCAAAAACGACCACATCCGGTCACCACGTAATGTCACCTTGGTACCTATCATGCGCCCTTCTCGCAACTTAAAGTTCGCAATTGATTTTTTAGCTTTGGTAACAACCGGGCGCTGACCAGTAATTGTCGCCAAATCCCGTACTGCTTCATCGAGTGCCTTAGGGTTATCAATCGCTTCACCAACGCCGATATTAATCACAATTTTCTCGATTTTTGGGACCTGCATTACATTTTCAAGGTTTAATTCCTCAAAAAGGGCTGGTGCGATCTCTTCATTAAATATTTTTTTCAATCTGTTCATTTATCACTCCAAACGGCAACCCATTAGTCAATCTTTGTGCCACTGCGTTTTGCAATTCGAACCGGTTGACCGTCTTCGCGTTCAATCCGAATTCGAGTCGGTTTGCCATCCTTCGGGTCTACAAGCATCACATTTGAGATATCAATCGGTGCCTCAAATTCAATCTTGCCCGCCGGAATAGTCTTACCGCGTGACTGCATTTGCGATTGGTGCTTGATACAAAGATTCACACCCTGCACAATCACACGTGATTCATCCGGGATCACCCGAATAACTTCACCAACACTGCCTTTATCCTTACCACTGACGACAATAACCCGGTCGCCTTTTCGTATCTTTTGCTTCATCACATTACTCCTCTTAACCTGGCTAAAGAACTTCTTGTGCCAGTGAAACAATCTTTGTGAAACCCTTGTCACGAAGCTCCCTAGCGACAGGCCCAAAGATACGCGAACCACGAGGGTTTACGCCATCGCCGTCCAGGATAACTGCAGCATTATCGTCAAAACGAATGCTGGAACCATCTTCGCGCCGCCACTCTTTTGACGTCCGCACAACAACTGCTTTTACAATTTCACTCTTCTTGACAGTGGCTTGCGGTGTTGCGCTTTTAATCGTGCCGACGACGATATCACCAACATAGCCGTAACGTTGGCGAGAACTTCCGGTAATATGAATTACCAACACCGTCTTTGCGCCAGTGTTATCGGCGACTTTCATCAAAGTTTCTTGTTGAATCATGGGTTATACTCCTAACTCCTCAACGGTATCACCTTGAAACCGTTCTTCAATACGCAGGATTTCTTCCACAACCCAATACTTTGTGCGTGATATCGGTTTGCTTGCAACAATTCTCACCTTATCACCAGGCGTGGCACCGAGTTCATCGTGAGCCTTATATGTTTTCGCGGAACGGACAACCTTGTGGTACAGCGGGTGTCTATAAACACGTTCAACCTCAACCACAACAGTCTTCGCCATCTTGTCACTGATAACAGTACCAACCAATCGACGTCGATTATTCATGCTTCACTCTCCTCAGCCGTCTCAGCCAATTGTCGTTCTCTCATAATCGTTTCCATCCGAGCAACATCCCGACGTACAGCACGAATACGGCTTGTGTCGGTTAACTCTCCGGTGATCGTTTGGAACCTGAGGTTCAGCAACTCATGACGAGCTTCCATTATTTGTTCTTCTAATTCAGCATCTTTTAATTCTCGAATTTCTGCTGCTTTCATAATTATGCTTCTCCTGCCACATCACGTGAGACGATCTTTGTCTTTACAGATAATTTATATTTTGCACGGATGAGCGCCTGTTTGGCAGTATCCGGGTCCGTACCACCCACTTCAAACATAATACGTCCGGGTTTAACAACGGCTACCCAGTATTCCACGGGGCCTTTTCCTTTGCCCATACGGGTTTCTTGTGCCCGTTTGGTGTAGGGTTTATCCGGAAAAATGCGGATCCATACCTTACCACGACGCTTCATTTCATGAACGATAGCACGACGTGCAGCCTCAATTTGTCGAGCACTGACCCAACCCGGTTCCAAAGCTTGTAAGCCAAATTCGCCAAAGGAAACATCAGAGCCGCGATAAGCCTTGCCCTTCATGCGTCCCCGCATTTGCTTACGATACTTTACTCGTTTTGGCATTAACATAATGACTTCCTCACTAACCGCCGGACGTCATACCGGCGTCCTTATTACTCACTGACGTACACGCCTTCAGTGGCTTCTGCTTCTTCTTCCACCTGAGGCAAGATATCACCTTTATAAATCCAAACCTTAACGCCAATTTGACCGTAGCTCGTCAGGGCTTGAGTCTGGGCATAATCAATATCCGCCCGCAAGGTCTGAAGAGGCACGCGCCCTTCGCGCAGCCAAACGCTTCGAGACATTTCAGCCCCGCCTAAACGTCCAGAAACCATTACCTTGACGCCTTCAGCGCCCTGACGCATACCTTGCTGAATTGCACGCTGCATTGCGCGTCGATAACTGATCCGACGCAAAAGCTGACCTGCGACATTTTCAGCTACGAGGTAAGCATCCAAATCAGGCGTTTTGATCTCTTTGACTTCAAGATCAATTTTCGCACCGGTCAGGGCTTCTAGATCGCTGCGCAGTTTCTTTACATTTTCACCACCGCGTCCGATTAAAATACCGGGCTTTGCGGTGTGAACAAAGATTTTAACCTTACCAGGAAATCGCTCAATTTCTATATCAGAAACACCCGCTCGTTCGTTTTTCTCACGGATCAATTCCCGGATAGCAAGATCCTGATGTAGTTGATCCTGGTAATCTTTTCCTTCAGCAAACCAGCGTGCTTTCCAAGGTTTGTTAATTCCTAATCTAAATCCAGTCGGATGTACTTTTCGACCCATAATTACTCCTGGCTCTTTTCAACAATAATGTCGAGCATACTTTTACTCCATCTCTCGCAAGACCACTGTGACATGAGATCGTCGTCGCAGTATCGGTTTAAATCTTCCTCGGGCACCAAACCTTCGCCACTTTCGGGTTGGCGCCTCATCCGCGAAAATCTTGTATATATATAGATATTCACGTGGGACGCCAAAATTTTCTTCTGCATTGGCAATTGCAGACCGGAGTAGCTTATGGACCGGTTTTGCAGCTTTGTTTGGCGTGAACTTCAAAATAGTCAGTGCCTCTTCCACAGGTTTGCCACGAACCAGGTCAATCACAAGACGGGTTTTCTGAGCTGACGTATCAAGATTGCTCAATTTCGCTCGAATATCAGTAGCCATAACTTATTACCCTTCTTATTCTCTTTCCATTTCTCGCTCTTTGGCGCGCTTTTCAGCTCTACCAGCGATAATGTGACCACGGAAAAAACGTGTAGGTGCAAATTCTCCCAATCGATGTCCAACCATATTTTCTGTGACATAGATCGGCACATGACGACGTCCGTCATGAACAGCAATGGTATGTCCCACCATCTGGGGGAATATCGTACTGGCTCGACTCCAGGTGCGAATGACTTTTTTTTCACCCTTGTCGTTCATTTCTTCAATTTTTTTCAATAGCTTTGGGGCGATGTAGGGCCCCTTCTTCAGCGATCGCGACATAATTTCGTCCTCTTTCTCGCTACAATAATCGATTACTTCCGGCGCCGCTTCGCTTTGGAGCGATGGCGGACAATGAATTTGTCTGTTCGTTTGTTATGCCGTGTTTTCTTACCCAATGTGGGCTTTCCCCACGGACTTTTAGGGCTGGACATTCCTATGGGCGACCGACCCTCACCACCACCATGTGGATGGTCGCGTGGGCTCATCGCAGAACCGCGCACTGAAGGGCGCCAACCCATATTACGTTTACGTCCAGCTTTGCCTAGTTTAATGTTTGAATGGTCCATATTGCCAACCTGACCAATGGATGCACGGCAACTCTGCAAAACAAGGCGTACCTCGCCCGATGGCAGACGCACATGAACGTATTTGCCTTCTTTTGCCAACAATTGCGCCGAGGTGCCTGCTGAACGGACCATCTGGCCGCCCTTTCCGGGTTGCAATTCAATGTTATGAATCGTCGTTCCGACAGGAATATTTGCCAGCGGCATGTTGTTTCCTGGACGGATATCTGCATGTTCACCAGAAAAGACCTTGTCACCCACCATCAATCCTACAGGCGCAACAATATAGCGCTTTTCACCATCTGCGTAATGCAATAAAGCTAATCGGGCAGTCCGGTTTGGATCATATTCGATGGCTGCAACTGTCGCAGGGACTTCAAGCTTGTCACGCTTGAAATCGACCAAACGAATGTGACGCTTGTGAGCGCCGCCACGATGGCGTACAGTAATACGCCCATACATGTTCCGACCTGAACGCTTCTTCTTTGGAACAATTAATGAGCGTTCCGGTTTTGTTTTGGTAATCTCTTCAAAAGTATAGCTGGTCTTATGACGAGTACCGGGTGTTTTTGGTTTATATACTTTAACTGCCATTACTCCACCCCTTCAAAAATCGGGATGCGCTCGCCTTCAGCCAGGCTCACAATTGCTTTTTTATAGGCGCTTGAGCGAGTTCGCATTCGGCGGTTTTGCATGCTGCGTGATTGTTTGGCGGGCACGATCATAACATTAACACGTTCTACTTTGACATCGAAAATCGTCTCAATTGCCTCTTTAATCGTGGTTTTGGTTGAATAATAATCAACCTCAAACACATACTGATTCAAATATGATGACAGATAATTCGATTTTTCGGTAATGATCGGTCGGCGGATGATGTCAAAAACTGATTTTTTCATGATTCATTCCTACCTATCCGAGGTAACTTTCGATAACATCGAGTGACGCAACGGGCATAACAATATTTTTATAACCCAAAAGGTCACGGATGTTCAAATAACTGGCTAAAAGGGTCTTTACTTTGGCAAAGTTTGCACAAGCCCTTTTAACATCCTTATATTCTGGGCTATTTTCAGGGATCACCAATAAGATGGTGCTGTCCCCTGCAACTGCCTTTAATGCCTCGGCCATTGTTCGAGTCTTTACTTCATTCAATTTGATCTCATCCACCAGGACGATTTCACCTTCAGAAGCTTTCACCGATAAAGCAGATCGTAAAGCAGCCCTTCGCATCTTTTTAGGCATTGCCTTTTCATATGAGCGTGGTTTGGGGGTAAAAATTTTACCGCCGCCAACCCATTGCGCAGCTCGGATAGAGCCTTGCCGGGCACGCCCTGTTCCTTTTTGGCGCCAGGGTTTGCGACCACCACCGGAGACTTCACTTCGACCTTTTGTCGAGTGCGTCCCACGTCGGCTGTTGGCCATCTGCCTGACATATGCCTGATGCATCAAATCAACTTTTACTGGGGCTTCAAAAATCGCGGTGGAAAGATCAACCGTACTGACTTTTTTACCCTGCATGTTGAAGACATCAACTTCCATGATTACTCAACTCCCATTACTGGCTATCGCCCAACCGGGCGTCTTATTGTTTCCGGACATGCCTAATGACAACCACGCCGCCCTTTGAGCCGGGCACGGAGCCATCAACTGCAATTAAATTACGTTCCGGGTCTACCAATACAACACGAACATTCGAAGACGTCACGGTCTCGTTTCCCATTCGCCCAGGACTGCGTTTTCCTTTCCATACACGACCAGGGGTCGTGCCAGAGCCCAGAGAACCGGGGGCGCGCAATCGGTCTGACTGACCATGCGTCTTCGGTCCCCCTGCAAAACCATAGCGTTTCACCACACCGGCAAAACCACGGCCTTTACTGGTCCCAATTACATCAACCCGTTCGTCTTTTTCGAAGATATCAGCTTTGAGCTGGTCACCTTCAGAAACGTCCGGTGATTTTTCTAAAAATTCTCGTAATATTTTTAATGGTGGCAAATTATTGCGTTTGAGGTGCCCGAGCTGCCCCTGTGTTAAACCTTTGGGATTCACCTCTTCAAACCCAAGTTGGATCGAAGAATAACCATCTTTTTCAACGGTCTTAATTTGGGTCACATAACAAGGCCCAGCTTCGATGAGCGTTACTGGGAACGCAGCCCCATTTTCATCGAAAACCTGGGTCATACCAACTTTTCGTCCAATCAGCCCTTTAAACATATTCGATATTCTCCTGTAACAAATTATTTTGACGAGACTGTCAGCCTGGGCACGACTGCATCATCTCCGACCGCAGCACAGTTAACCTTTCCTCCGCGACCCGCCCGCATTTTTGGGACTACGGTAAGAAGTGTTCTTATGCCACCTTAAAAGTCGGGCTTAAAGCCCAAACCTGTCCATTTTACCATCTCTTGACAAGTTTGCCAAGCATCAATTTTTATTGATTCTCCAAGGGTGCGTTTCTTTTCAAAACAATCACATGAACAAATCACGGATGTCTTGAAGGAATCTCACCTGTGGGCAACCTTACGACAAATGCTAAATCTTAATTTCGATATCGACGCCGGCCGGCAAATTCAGGCGCATCAACATATCAATGGTCTTTGAGTCCGGATCCACAACATCAATCAATCGATTATGGGTTCGGATCTCAAAATGCTCCTGCGAGTCTTTATCGATAAAGGGTGAGCGTATGACCGTAAAGCGCTCAATTTTAGTCGGCAAGGGTACCGGACCGACTACTTGTGCGCCGCTGCGCTCAGCTGTTTCCACAATCCGCCGTGCTGATTGATCGATAACTCGATGATCATAAGCCTTTAGACGTATACGAATCTTTTGTTTAGCCATAATGTTTTCCTAATAAACCTTACTCAATAATCTTCGAGATCACGCCAGCACCTACCGTCAGACCGCCTTCTCGGATAGCAAATTGTGAACCGTTTTCCAAAGCAACCGGCACAATCAGTTCCACCTCAATGGTCACACGA
>JAXHUT010000056.1:0-11537 GCA_034189405.1 Chloroflexota bacterium | reverse complement strand
CACCATTCTACTCGTGATGCCCGAATAAATGCAAGCTCATCCTGTCAAGCTCATCCTTAAATATTACGAGGTTCTTGAATATAATTGATCTGAGAAAGATGAAACGCGAAAAGGAAACATGGAAAACAACCTTGAAATAAAACCCTTTGCCAACAGCGTCAGGGCGATCGTCGGATATGAGCTCTCACAAGAGCAGCTGCGGGCATTGAAAATTTACGAGGATGATCTTTTAGCATGGAATCGGAACATCAGCCTGACGGCAATTCGTGATCCGGAAGGTGTGCGGATAAAACATTTTTTAGATTCGATGACTGTTTTGCGTGCCTGGGATCGACAAGCGCCTCCTGAGAGAATAATCGATGTTGGTACGGGGGCAGGGTTCCCGGGCTTGGTTTTAAAACTAGTCTGGCCTAATAGCAAGCTCACCTTGGTGGAATCTGTGCATAAAAAAGCGGGGTTTTGCCGGCATATGGTAGAACGCCTGGGTCTGGAAGGTGTAACCGTCCTCCCAGAACGAGCCGAAGTTATTGGGCAAGACCCAGCTCATCGTCATACCTATGATCTGGCAGTTGCACGCGCAGTAGCCAGGATGCCCATATTAATGGAATATTTATTACCATTGATCCATCGCAATGGCGTCGCGATAGCTATGAAAGGTGAAGCAGCCCTTGCTGAAACACATGAAGCCCACACTGCCATCAACTTGCTTGGGGGAAAACTCCATAAATTGATCAATATCCAACTGCCGGGCGTGGTTGAAGAACGTTATATTGTTGTGGTACATAAGGTTGCCCGAACACCAGAAAAATACCCAAGGCGAGTGGGTGTGCCTGCCAAGACCCCCATTGAGTAAGGCTTTTTATCGGGAGGATGTTGAAAATTGTTTTAAAAAGGCTTCTCAAAGTCATTTTTTAATAGGGTATGCACCTAAAGGTGTTCCGTTTCGCTTCTACATTCATCTTTAAAGATCGTTCTTTTAAACCAAATGAATTTGAAATGTCACGATTTTACGGACTGAAGTCCGCACTCCTAAAAAGAATAGATTTTTCATCCTATAGTCAGGAGACTTTAACCCCCTAAACCCCTCGCAGGCGGGGGGAAATGAGTCGTCGGGTGCGGTGCGATCGTCATCGCACCATTTGTAGCATGGAGATACAAGACCTAAAAGATAAGGTGACGGTTTTATCCTTTATCCCTCATGCTTATAGCTACAATCTACATCCTTTCAACTTTCAGCTAACAACTACGAGCTACCAGCTACCAGCTTTTTCACCTTTCAACTTTCAGCTTTGAGCTTTTAGCTATTGCTACAACACTGTGTTCGGGTTTTTGCAGTAGAGTCTTATGTAGTAAACTTATAAAACAATGGATGAACAATTTAAAAGAAATAATGACAATCAAGAAGAAATTGAGCGCTGTTTAACACTGATACAATCGAGAAATCCCCGGGACCGGTCTTATGCAGCCAAACGATTGGGGGAATTAAAAGCCAGGCCAGACGTCCTCATGTCCTTGATGGATGACCCAAATGGGTTTGTCCGCTCCGCATCAGCAGAAGCCCTCGGCAGGTCCGTTGAACTACCTGCGCCTGACGTTGTTTCTCACTTACTGGCTGCCATCGACGATCCAAACAATTATGTTTGTGCGGCAGCTGTTAATTCCCTGGGTTTATTAAAAGCCAGCCAAGCCGTGCAGCAGGTCGAAATCTGTCTGGAGGATAGCCATCCAATTATTGTCCAGGCAGCCATCCTGGCGATGGCCCGCATCGATCCCACGCGCATCAAGGACCGACTTTTAGAATTCCTCCAATCCGATCAATACCTGATTCACCTGGCAGCGGCACGTGTTTGCGGCTGGTTATGCCATCAACCCTGCGGCCCTTTCATCCTCAAATCCTTGAAGGAATTTATGACGCTGGAGGATCAACAGGATCTAAAACTGCCTAAACTTTATATTGAAGTATTATCACGACTAGAAATGAAAGAAGCTATCCCAACCCTGGTGGATATCGCTGAACGCGAAGTGGGTTTGCGTGGCGTGGCTGTTGAAGCCCTGGTCGAGATGAACGCGGAAGAGGCTGCCTCGATCCTGTCCCCATTATTAAGCGACCCCAGCAACCGACTGCGGCGCAACTTAATTGAAATGATGATGCAAGCTGATTATGAAGCCGCTATGCCGCTAGTCCGTCCCTTACTAAAAGACAGCGCGATCACAGTGCGAGAAACTGCACTGGCAGCGGTTTCAAAATGGCAGGATAAAGTTTCTGTAGAAGATGTTCGCCATATTGCGTTTAACGACCCCAATCCTTTTGTACGACCGCAAGCGGTCATCACCCTGACAAAACTGCTGGGACAAGACGCTCTACCGGACTTGGTGGATCTTTCAGAGGATTTAAACCTACACGTTCGTCGAGCTGCAGCACAGAGCATGGCTGAATTAGATTACCTGACCCCTGAAGCGAGATTAGCATTATTCAGATTGGCAAAAGACGAGGATACAGCCGACTTCACACGAGAAGCCTTAGAAGCCCATGACCTCAGCGCGATTCGTCCAATGCCGTCAGTAGAACAAAAACGGAAAGCCCCTGTTCCGGAAATATTGCAAACAAAAAGCAGCTCACTGCTGACTCTGCTTGAATCATGGCAGGAATCCTTGCCAGATTTGCAACGGGATTTTGATTTGGAAGAACTCTCAGAAGTAGATCGGGCACTTTCGACCTTGATTGTTCACCTGCGAGAGGCAAATGATAGGTCTGAATGAAGCGATAAAACCCAAAACAAGTTAAGCAAAAAACTGCTCGGTAAATACTCAGGGCGGTTTGTATTTTAAGACAGCAGCGTGTCAAGCGTTTCTTCTAATAAGTATCTTGTTAGGAAAACTCAAAATCCAAATTTCTTAAGCACCGCCTGCAGATCCTCGGGGTTGTCCACCCAAACCTCGCTGTAACCACAATTGGCGCAGCAATAACGGGTAACGGGGATCGGTTTGAATGTAGAAGCCGGTTTAGCACCGCTCAGACTGCTGGGGGGTTGAATATCCCCAGGAAATCGAACAATTTCAGAAGAACGACATTTTGAGCATCGTAAATTTTTCATCTAAGAATCACCTTTCAGCCTTGATGATATTTTGAATTCTCTTATAGATATTACCGGTAAAAACCTCTCAAAAACTCACAAATTAAATTTTTACTTACTTTATGGCAGCCATTTTGGGTGAGAACACTTTTTCCCGGTTTGTGAACATCCCCGTATTACTACTAGTAGAAATACAAACGGCGGTCTGTAGATGACAACTTGCATATCTCAGACCGCCGAAAGTATTTTTTTAGTTGTTGTATCTCTTTTAAGGCGCCGGTGTTTCAGTCGGTTCAGGGGTGCTGGTTGCTGTCGGAACCGGTGTGACGATGTTAACCGGGATAATCAGGATATCACCCACAAAGATGTCGTTATTATCCTCAATTTCTTCCAGGTCATTAGCCGCCCGATACCGATTGGTCGCCTCAATAATGGCATCAACGGTGCTGTTAAATTCCTCTGCCAGGGTGAATAGGAAGTCCCCTGTTCTGACCCGGTGTTCAATCTCTGTTCCAGGACGGATATCGGTTGGCAGCGGTGTAGCCGTTGGGAGCTCTTGATTAGGCGCTGGGATTAGGATGGTCTCTCCAACTTCGATGAAACAGCCGGTGGTCAGGTTGTTGATCGCCATCAGCACTTCGACATCCACTTCGAATTCTTCTGCTATGGTTGTGCAATTGTCGTCTTCCTGTACCTCGTATTCATATGGGCCGGAAGGTGTGCTGGTCATTGTTTGGGTTGGTGTATTGGTGATCGTCGGTGTATTGGTTGCAGTCGCAGTCGGTGTGACTGGCGTGGGTGTCGCCGTCTCTGTCGGTGTCGGTGTTTTTGAGGAGAACAGCGAGATTCCCCCGCCGCCACCACCAGTAAGATAGATGATCAGCAGTACTAAACCGGCTACTGCCAGCAGTATAGCAACCCCACCAATGATATATGGCCCGCGTTTTTGTTTTTTTCGATAGGATGAAATGATGTTCTTGGCATCTTTTTCGCTCATAATATTTCCTTTTCTATTAAGGAACGCCGGAAATCTCCTGGTTGGTTCCTGCCCCAATTAAACTTCTTGACCCTATTTTAACCGAAAATGCAATATTGGTCGAGTCATTCTCTTTTGTGAAACACAAAAAGTTTTAATTTGTCCGTTATTCTAATCGAATTTCAATAAAAATGATAACTGTCGTCAAGAACGCATTTTATGACAGTCTAACATCTGCTTCATAAATTGACCCGTATAAGAATGGGGTACCTCGCAAATCTCTTCAGGTTTACCGACTGCAATAATTTCACCGCCCGCATGGCCGCCTTCAGGGCCCAAATCGATGATCCAATCCGAAACCTTGATGATATCCAGGTTGTGTTCAATGATCACCACGGTGTTGCCTTCATCAACCAGCCGTTGAAGGACATCAATCAATCGGTGTACATCTGCAGCATGCAACCCAACCGAAGGCTCATCCAAAACATACAGCGTGCTGCCCGTTGATTGACGTGAGAGTTCCTTCGAAAGCTTGACGCGCTGCGCTTCGCCCCCTGAAAGTGTCGTAGCGGGCTGCCCCAGGCGTATATACCCGAGCCCGACATCTTGAAGCGTTTGTAAGCGGCGCGTGATTTTCGGAAAAGCGTCAAAGAATTCCGCCGCAGCATCAATGGTCATATCTAGAACATCGGTGATAGTTTTGTCTTTAAATTTGATCTGCAAGGTTTCTCGATTATAACGAGCGCCGTGACACACATCACACGCCACGTACACATCCGGGAGGAACTGCATTTCAATCTTAAGTTGGCCCTGTCCGGAGCAAGCCTCACAACGACCACCCTTAACATTGAAACTGAAGCGTCCCTTCTTGTACCCGCGCATCTTGCTCTCCGGCAGTTCAGCATACAAGTCACGCACGTAATCAAACACACCGGTATAGGTGCCCGGATTGGAGCGAGGTGTTCGCCCAATGGGGGATTGATCGATATTAATGACTTTATCAATATTTTCAACACCTTCGATAGCGTCATGATCTCCCGGTTTGGTACGGGCACGATGCAACTCGCGAGATAAACTGCGATAGAGTGTGTCGATCAGCAAGGAGGATTTACCCGAGCCGGACACTCCGGTCATGCAAACAAATTTCCCCAATGGTATATCCAGTGTGACATTCTTGAGGTTGTTTTCCCTGGCGCCTTTCAATACCAGGTGTTTACCGTTCCCTTTCCGTCGTTTCTCCGGAATTGGGACGTACATTCGGCCTGAAAGATAGGCACCGGTCAGGGAGTCGGGGTTTTCGATGATATCATCGGGCGTCCCTTCAGCCACAATTTCGCCGCCGTGATCGCCTGCGCCAGGCCCTAAATCGACGACCCAATCCGCTCGACGTATTGTTTCCTCATCATGCTCAATAATCATGACGGTATTACCCAGGTCGCGTAAACCCTCCAGAGTTGTCAGCAAGCGTCCATTATCACGCGGGTGCAAGCCAATGGAGGGCTCATCCAGCACATATAAAACGCCCATCAGTCGTGCGCCAATCTGGGTTGCCAGACGGATGCGCTGTGCCTCGCCGCCGGACAGCGAACCCGCAGATCGCTGCAGGGTCAGGTAATCCAAACCGACATTTACCAGGAAGCCCAATCGATCACGCAGCTCTTTGAGGATCCGTTTTGCAATTAGCTGATCGCGCTGTGAGAATGGGGTCGACTCACCTGATAACTTGTCGATCCATTCTAGGCTTTTACGGACAGGCCAGGTGGTGACCTCGATAATATTTTTATCATCGACGGTCACTGCCAGGGCTTCTTTTCGCAGCCGCAAGCCGCCGCAGGTCTGGCAGGGTTGATCGCTCATAAACTCTGAGATCTTTCCACGCACATATTCCGAATTTGTCTCGCGATAGCGGCGTTCCAGGTTGTTGACTACCCCTTCAAAGGAAGCTCTGAAGGAACTCTTTCGACCGTTGCGACCGGTGAATTCAACTTTTAATTCCTTACCGCCTGTGCCGTACAGCATCTTGTTTAGCTTTTTATCAGGGATGGTTTCAACCGGGGATTCAAGATCAATTTTATATACCCTGGCAACCGCCTCCAGCATCTGCCAGTAATAACCGCCGTTATTTTTTGGTCCATTCCAGGCATCATCCATAATGGCGCCATCCAAAAGGGAAATCGAGCGATCCGGAATCAGCAAGTCTGGATCAATCTCCTGGCGGCTTCCCAGCCCCTGACAGGTTGGGCATGCTCCGTGAGGCGTGTTAAATGAGAAAGTACGGGGTTCAATTTCGGTAATGATGCTGCCGTGTTCCGGGCAGGCAAGGTATTCTGAAAATTGAATGTCCCGGGGTGATTCTTCGGAAAGGACCTGCACTGTGACATAGCCATCCCCGAATTTCAGGGCTGTCTCGACTGAATCGGTCAGGCGAGTTCGAGCTGATTTTGCGTCATCTTCGGTTTTAGGCTCTCGCAAAATGATGCGGTCAACAACCGCTTCGATGGTGTGGTTTTTATAACGATCGAGGTCAAAATCCTCTTCCAGGGTCGAGGTTTCACCATCCACACGTACCCGAACAAATCCTGCTTTGCGGATTTCCTCAAAAACTGCCTGATAAGTCCCTTTACGTTCCCGAACAAGGGGTGAAAGAATTTGCAATCGGCTGTCGCTTGGCAGCTTCTCGATAAAATCAACGATTTCCTGAGCGGATTGCTTTTGAACCACACGCCCGCAGACCGGGCAGTGCGGAATGCCCACCCGGGCATACAGGAGACGCAGGTAATCATAGACTTCTGTCACCGTACCGACGGTGGACCGGGGGTTGTGAGAGGTACCTTTTTGATCAATGGATACAGACGGCGAGAGCCCCTCAATGGTGTCCACATCGGGTTTGTCCATTTGCCCTAAGAATTGGCGGGCATAAGAGGATAAGGATTCCACATAGCGCCGCTGTCCCTCAGCAAAAATCGTGTCGAATGCCAGGGAGCTCTTTCCTGAACCCGATAAACCCGTAATGACCACCAACTTATCGCGGGGGATTTCGACGGTAATGTTTTTTAAATTATGTTCGCGTGCGCCAACCACACGCAGGTTATCACGAGCCATCATCATATTTTCACTCATTTTATCAATAGTAGCACAAAGGTTCTAATTATTTTTATTCTGAATTAAGCGCAACTTGTTATTATACCCGCGAGAAGCTGTGCATGTGATGGTGATGATGTGATGGTGATGATGTGTGTGATGATGTGGGTGAGTGATTGCAGCTTGTAGCTGGTAGCTTGTAGTTGTTAGCTGAAAGCTCAAAGCTGAAAGTTGAAAGGATGGTGCTTGTAGCTATTAGCATGGGGGATAAAGGATAAAACCGTCACCTTATCCTTTGGGTTTTGAATCTCCATGCTACTTCTCTGCACCTGAAGGTATTTCGCTACGCGCCAGGCAGGCATCGTGGCAGTCTCGTTTTCCCTGATCCTTTTGCTCTCATCTTGAAGCGTTAGTCCAGTCAGACATTGATTAACTTCTCAAGTATCTCCTTAGATTGCTTCCTTTCCTTTCCTTACAGGACACTTCGTAGACAGGACACTTCGTAGACAGGACGCTACGCAGTCTCTTCGCAATGACAAGAGCGCTGTGCTTCTCACAATCCTTACAGGATACTGCGTAGTATCCTGTCGGGCAGGTGTGACAGGATTTGCAATCCTTACAGGACACTGCGTAGTACCCTAACGGGCACATGTGATAAATTAAAAACGCCATCATCCCTCACGTCGTACCTCCCTTGCACCCGAAGGTCTTCCGCTGCGCGCCTGCACATGAAGGTGTTTCGCTGCGCTCCAGATAAGGCTTTAAACAAGTGTGTCACTATCAATACATAGGTCAAGGTGACCTAATACCCAATATCCAATACCCAATACCAAATTCCCTATTCCCTATTCACTCTACACATCAGAAAATTTTCCCCAATTCATTCGTTTCCTCCCCTATATCAATTCAGGTATATAATTAACCCATTCGACCGCGATACAAGGAGCCTTCTATGGAACAAAAAGAAAAGAAACGTGCCCAATTTGCCTGGGTGATGTATGACTGGGCAAACTCCGCCTTTGCCACAACGGTGATGGGAGCCATTTTGCCCAATTACTTTGCTGCCTATATTGCCTCAGAGGGTGCGCTTTCCATCTGGGGATATACGGTTGCCATTGGTAGCCTGATTGCAGCGGTAATCAGTCCGGTCCTGGGTGCTATTGCCGATTTCCGCGGGTCTAAGAAAAAATTTATGGCATTCTTTATTTCGCTGGGCGTGATCAGTACAGCTTTGATGTTTCTGATAGATCAGCCGGGGGATCAACTTCTTGCTTCTGTTCTTTACATTCTGGGTACGATTGGTTTCGCGGGATCCTTGGTGTTTTATGATGCCCTTCTACCACATGTAGCATCGGAAGACGAAATGGACCAGGTATCCTCCCGGGGTTATGCCATGGGCTATATTGGCGGTGGATTGCTTTTACTGATCAACGTCGCAATGATCTTCCTCGGACCTTCTCTGCTACACAATATGGATGAAACGGAAGCAACAAAGTTGATGATGCGTCTGAGTCTGGCAAGTGTGGCAGTTTGGTGGGCGGTTTTCTCTATTCCCATCTTCCGACGGGTGAAGGAGCCCGCACGGATGGTTGAGACCAGTGAGTTTGGTCAGAATGTACTGTCGGTTGGTTTCAAACGGTTTTTCAGGACACTTAAAGATATTTCTAAGTTTCGTGACCTCTTCTGGTTCCTTTTGACTTTCTTTGTTTATGCTAATGGAATCGGTACCATCATCACCATGGCGGTGGCCTTTGGGACAGACCTGGGTTTTGGAACGATGATTTTAATTGGAACGCTCCTGATGGTGCAATTTGTAGCAGCACCTTTTTCAATTTTATTTGGGAAACTATCCAAGAAGCTCGGGATTAAAAAGTCCATTACATTAAGCCTGCTGGTTTATACCCTGGTCTCTATTTTTGGCTACTTCATGAGTAAAGAATGGCACTTCCTGTTGCTGGGTTTTGGCGTCGCCATGGTACAGGGCGGCAGCCAGGCGCTCAGCCGCTCGTTGGTTGGTAAATTAATGCCTAAAAGCAAAACTGCTGAGTTTTACGGATTTTTCAGCGTATCTGAGAAATTCAATACAGTTGTTGGTCCCTTTGTTATGGCGCTTATCACACAACTTACAGGCGACGGGCGCTGGGGTATTGTTTCACTTGTGATCTTCTTTATATTGGGGATCATTATGCTGCGTGGTGTCAATATTGAACGAGGCATCAAACAAGCACAGGAAGAAGATGCCAGGATGGTCAGGGTAGAATAATTAAAAAATTATTATTTTTAAGCATCGATTGAAAGAATAGATGGCGGTCTTCCGATCACCATTTTACTTTTACGCTAGGAAATTGTTTATTCAAAATAAAACCTATCAATGCTATAATTATTTCAATAAATTCAATCCTAATGGAGTAGCCAAAATCAGATCATGCAATCATTTCGTGTTGCTTTGCTTGCCAATCTTAAGACCAATGCTCCACACTGGGACGGGATGCCCGAGGACCAGTGGGATGATTTGGACAGCGAAAAGACAATCCATGCCCTCCTAGAAGCGATCCGGTCAGGAGGGCATACCTGCGAGTTTCTTGAAGGGGACATCACGGTTGTGGATACTGTGCGGAAATTCAAGCCCGACATCTGCTTTAATATTTGCGAAAGTCATTTCGGCGATGCCCGGGAAGCCCAGGTGCCGGCTATCCTTGAGAATTTACGCATTCCTTATACCGGTTCGAAAGTGCTGTGCCTGGCGTTGGGCCTGGATAAACCCATGACAAAACGAGTGCTTACTTACCACGATCTGCCAACGCCGGACTTCCAGACCTTTGAACGCGTGGATGAACCCCTTGACAAAAAGATGCAATTCCCTTTGTTCGTCAAGCCCAGCCGCGAGGGCACAGGGATGGGTGTTTCTGCCAAATCCATTGTTCAAAATGAAGCTGAATTGCGTGAACAAGTACGCCAAATCATTGCGCGTTACCACCAGGCTGCACTGGTGGAAACCTTTATTGAAGGGCGCGAGGTTACAGTAGGGATGGTGGGCAACCTGGTCGGCCCGGTTGCCCGGCGCCTCCCCCATGATGAGAATTTACCCCGTATCCAGGCGGGCCTGCGATTTTTCCCACCCATGGAGGTGGATTTATCCCCATACCTTGAGACTGATATTGTTTATGCCAACCGTTTAAAAGTTGAACTGGCAGACCAACTTAATTATTTATGCCCGGCGCCTTTAGATGATGATATGGTGGATGAGCTTAATTGGCTGGCTGCAGCGGTCTTCCGCGTCACCGGCGCGCTTGATGTCGCCCGTGTTGATTTTAGACTTTGTGCCAACGAGGACTGGAAACCCTACATCCTCGAGATCAACCCTCTGCCAGGGCTGTCCCCCGGTATTTCGGATATTGTGATTGAGGCTGCAGCAGAGGGGGTGGGACATACTGAGTTGGTCAACATGCTGCTGGATACAGCGTTAAGGCGTTACGGGATGATTGAGTAAGTCGTTATATCCAACACAAGTAATTCCGATCCATCCAATTCGTGCTGTCATGCCCGGCTTGGATGATTTTTTATTCAACGACTTATATTTGAGATCGACATTTTTGATATATTGACATCGGGGGAACAATTCAGTAGGATTGTCCATGTTTGTGCCACCAAAAAACATGCTTGGGAATTACTTATGGAGAAATTTGAGATATCGGAGTCGATGCTGGGAGAGGTGATTGCCAGTAAAGAACGTATTCAATCAACAGTAAAAAGAGTAGCCAAGGAAATTTATTACAGTATTGATTATGTTGGGCAGAAGCCTATTTTTCTTTGTTTGAGAGAAGGGGCGGTCCCCTTTCACCGTGATCTAGCCCGTGAACTACAAAACTTATCTTTCTCGTTTGAAAATGCCTGGCTGAAAACACATCATCATTACTCTGGCGTGAATGGCACCGGTGATGTCAAGGTTTTCCCTTATAAAGGCCCTGATCTTGCAGGAAGATTGGTGGTCATTGTGGAAGATATCATCGATTCATCTGAAACAATTATCAAGGTTTGCGAATTTCTCGATGAGCAGGAAGTCTCACAAAGGAATATTTGCGCCTTTTTGTTCAAAGAACGACCGGAAAATATCGCCTGGAGAAATACGGGCCTCAATGGTTATAAGCATTTGCCCGAAGTGCGGCATATGGGTTTGTTTATTGAACCGCTGTTTGTTGTGGGTTATGGATTGGATTATCGTCAATTTGGGCGCGGCGGTGATGAGATCCGTGTATTAACGCCTGAAGGCCAGGCCTGGGTGGACGACCAAATTAACCAAGGATTAGGTTGATTCCAAGGCATTCCGCAGGGGTTGAGATTTAAATATAGGATTTCAATCTCTTTACCAGGGTTTCATTGATTGCCGGCAAGTCGTCGTTTTTACT
>JAXHUT010000055.1:0-2304 GCA_034189405.1 Chloroflexota bacterium | reverse complement strand
CCCCGCTCATTTACGGACAATGGTGACCCATACGGACCTGACCATCCCGGTAGACGACGGTCAATTGACGCTCGGCACCTGGCAGGGGATTTTCCTGGCAGAGCATCGCCAAAGAGGACACAAACGTCGGATTTTATTGCGAGTTTTATCCATTTAAGAAAAAAGATTTCAATAAAGGCTCGGGAGTTAAATTGATAACACTTCGTGAGCTGATATTTTTCCAGCTATATTTCAATAAATATAAGGAATGAGCGCCCAGGTTCGCTTTTTGTAGTTTATATAATCGGGAACATGCTGCTGCATAAAGCTTTCCTCAATGGAAATGCGAAAAATCACACCAAAAACGCCAATCAATGCAGGTATCCATGAGGGACCAGCTGCTAAAAATAGTGGGCAGGCGATGCAAAAAAGGATATTCGCCAGGGAGATTGGGTGCCGGATGACGTGATAAAGACCCGTTACAACGATGCTTGTATCCTCAATCTCAATGGCTTTGGTAAAACCATGCTGTAAATCCTGGTAACCTTTAATCGACAGGAATCCAGCAGCGACAAACAAAACACCGCCAAGGACCATCTCCCATATTTCAGGCCTGTAACCCAGAAAAATGAATTCGAGGACAGGGCCAAATAAGACCATCCACATCGGGATCAGGATCAAATACACCGTCCAGTCTCCCCACGCTTTGCGGATCATTTTGTTTGTATGAGAGAGGGCAACATGCTCGCTAATTTTCAAGCCGCCAAATAAAGCAGCATAAATCAACAAGGGATAGTATTCAAGTAGATATTCCATCATATATGACCTTTAATAGAAAGACTGCCAAGTCCATCTGCCAGCATAAAATTTTAACCTTATGCTTCAAAAAAATATCGTCAAAACAAGTTCACAAATAACCAACTTGAGCATACCATATTTTCGTGTATTGTTTATTAATTTCGGAAAAAGCAAAATTAAATTTTTCGGTTCTTTTGTCGGTTCAAACACCATCTCCATTTTTGTCTTATAATTTAACCAATATCCATAAGGAGGTATTTTGGATTTTACTGTTTTTATTGCTTCGAAAGAAGCGGTATGCAGCGAATGCGGCGAGAATTTGGGTCGACACGCGTGGATCACCCTGACGCAAGAAAAAGACGTGGTATGCCTGAGTTGCGCTGATCTGGACCATCTTGTTTTTCTCCCTTCGGGTGATGCTGCGCTTACTCGCCGGTCTGGGAAATATTCAAATCTCAAGGCTGTTGTCCTGAAGTGGAGCAGCAGAAGAAAACGTTATGAGCGTCAGGGAATTCTTGTAGAAGAGTCTGCCATTCAAAGGGCAGAAGAAGAATGTCTGGCAGACGCTGATATACGGGAACGACGGCGGGAAAGAGAAGCACAGCGTCGTGAGGAATTGGATCAGGAATTCTTGCATGAATTCGCTGCACACATTCGCAAGCTGTATCCCAATTGTCCTGAAGGTGTTGAAAAAAGTATCGCGGCGCACGCTTGCCAGAAATATAGCGGTCGTGTGGGACGAACAGCCTCTGCCAAAAGTTTTGACAAGGAAGCCATCGATCTAGCGGTGATTGCCCACATCAGGCACGCACAAACGGATTATGACGCCTTCCTAAATAAGGGGTTGGAACGATACGAAGCACGCCGGCTTGTCAACAATGATATCGCAAGGATATTAAGTTCTTGGCGGGGTGAATCTTAGTCTTTTGCTGAGAGAAAAACCCAAAAACATATCATGGAATCAGAGGTTGAAATACCATTCACCCGTATAAAACCTATCATTATAGAAATCAGGTAACTACTCAGCCTTATTAATGACTTGGCAAAGAGTAAAAATAAATATCCTGGTGTGATATTTCGGATGCGCTCAAATGCCATTCATTGAGCCTAAGGTGTAGGAAAGAGGAACCTGCCCACAAAACAACTTAGCCGGAATAGTGAAGACGACAATGTTTTTTAGTAGAAAACTCATTTTCTTTGTGACCTTCGTGTCCTTTGTGTTAAGTTTTTTCCTAATGCCTGAGTAGACACGAAATCAGATGAATTAACCCGAACACTGCCTTTTTGCAAATTATTCAGCCGCAGATCTTCTCCGCCGGATGCTCTCCACCAATGCATCTTTCAACCTTTTCTTTGCCGCCGTTTTCGAAAGTGATGGGTTTGTCAGGACCCATTCATTGATAAAGTGATTTTCAGCTTTTTCATAGGTTGCTTTCTCATCGTAACTGAGCCCTTTGATACTGTTTCTCCCATGAAGATCCCGGATCAATGCAGCTCTGGCAGACAAGGAACCATCCAGCCAGCGTT
>JAXHUT010000054.1:0-6947 GCA_034189405.1 Chloroflexota bacterium | reverse complement strand
ATAATGAACCAAATTCCTCCGATCAGCACCACCCTTTCTCGCATCCAGTCATGGGCACAAGACCACGCACCCGATGTGACCTTTCGCCCACCCGCAAAGCCAACGGCTGTTGATGGTTTCGAGCATAAAAGCGGTCTTGCTGTGCCAGAAAGCTTACGTCAAGCATTGCTGATCATGGATGGGGAGACACGCCGTTCCGCGGGAATGATTGGCAACTGGCGTCTAATGCCCATCGCCGAAATACAGGCAGCATGGGGTTTGCTTAATAAGCTGAATGAAAAGGGGGCGTTTATCGATCGCACGCCAAAAGCTTCACCTTATATCCGAAAAGCCTGGTGGTACAGCGCCTGGATCCCGATCGCCACAAGCGACATGGGGGATTATTTCTGCTTGGATACCGACCCACCCGAACAAGAACGGTATGGTCAGGTACTGCTGTTCCTGCAAAATAGACCTGAAAGACCCCTGATCGCCGGCAGCTTAGAAGCGTGGCTTGACCGAATTTTGCGTGATTTAGAATCCGGTCTTTATCACTACGATCCAGAAGGGGGCTTTGACGGGGAAGCCTTCTTATGGTCTGCCCTGGAGGGAAAACATCTTCTGGATGACATTCAAGGAACATTGATCGCCAATGCGTAATCTGACCCGCAAGACCCTGCACACAAAAAGTGAGGCGGAACTCGCTGCCTTCCAGGTCCGCCAGATTGGCAACACATGCAGCTTTCACGCCATTGCCGTGGCACTACGTTTGCTGCTGGATTATCCAATTGAGCCCCTTGTCCTTTCAGATGAGATTAATCGTTTGTGGTGGCGGGGGCGTTTTATGCGTGTCGCCCCCAATTGGGCAGTCACACCACGCATGCAAGCTCGTATTGTCCGTTATTTAGCAAAAAAACACCATTTACCCCTCAGCGCTAATTTTCAACACGGTGATATTGACTCCTTGCTTTATCTTTTGTCAGACCCCAATATCGTCCCACTGGTGACTTTGCTCTGGTCAGGTCGAAACCCACCGCCCATTTACCTGGGCAGTACAACACAAAATTACAATTCAAAAAATACAACCGAGGGACACACCATGATCCTGGCTGCTCACGATCCTGACCATCAAGCTGATCACCAATTCAAAACACCCTGGGGTTTCATTAACCCCTGGCGAAATAATGCAAACGAACTTTTTTGGATGCGAGATCAGGATTTTCGCAAGGCTTGGCGCTGCCGTATACCCCTGATTGGGCCAAACCCCCTGGTTGTGATCCGTAAAACAGGCTAAGCACCATCAAGCATTCTTTAACAATTTCCAGGTTTCAGGATTTTGGAATAGGCCAGGAAATTAACGATGCTTAAGCAATTATTTCAAATCATCGAGATTTATCTTGAAAAATCCCATCCAACTTTGTCCGTTTGACATAGTTTTCTAAGCGTTCATAATCCCCCGGTAGGTCCATATCCATTCCAAACCCTGCCTCAGGGATGATAACACCCTTGATATCACAATCAAATACCCGAGACAACACCCTTTCGCCATCAGCCAGAGAGGCTTTACTCAGAAGATATTTCAAAATCAGAGGCCATGTTCCCGGACGGCGTGCCAGGTAGCTTAACATTGGCCCTAAATTGATATTATTCTTCGAGCGATTGATCTTACGACGTTGTAAACCGAGGTCGCCAATAACTTTTTTCTGGAGCCTGATAGCATTCGGACTGAGGGCAAATAATTCTCCGGGGAACACATCACAATCACGAAAACGAGCCACAACCCGCCCTGATTTGGGGAATACTGCTTCAGCAACCTCTTCCGGTACCAAAGAGATATAGACATCCTTTCCGGGATCATCCTGCATCGCTTTGAAAAATTCATCGATTTCTTTGACGCGGATGCCAGGGGCATCACAAGAACTGACGATGACAATTTCCGGTGTTTTCCCGAGATTTTCCAAATAATCCAATCCCCATAACAACTTATCGCCAAAATCAGAAACGGTCTCCCCCGGCACATAATGAACGGGATAATCAAATTTAGCATCCGCTTCACTTAAACCTATTAAATACAAGCCTTCAATATACGAGGATTTTTGTAATTCTTCCAACTGCCAATCCATCAGCCGTTTTCCTAAGAAAGGTAATAAGGCTTTTGTTTTGTATTGTCCCTGCGGATCGATTGATTTCATCAATTCTCGCCGGTGAAAATCACGTCCGCACATGATAAAGACGGGGTATTTAGATTGTGATTGATCTGTCATATGATCCTCCTGTATCAAAGATGATAAGTAGTGAAAGATTAAAGTTGTCGTAAGATAAGTTAACTTGTCGGATCAATGTCATCATTTTTATAAGGTTGATGTTTATCAAAATGTTATACAACCAAGCTGCTAATAATATCTTGATAGAACAGAACGATGCTTTTAGAAGTTCTAATAATTGTAACCGAACAAACACAGATACTATGATGGGTCCTCAATTAATGTCGTCGTCTTTTTCTTTTCTTCTCTCCCTGTATATAATTCAGCAAACTCACTCCAGAACCATTTATTGGATAAGGTATGGGGCTGGACTTACCTTCTTTCAAGTTAGCCAAGCCTGATATGGCTTTTTTACTCATAACATCACTGACGGACAGAATACCATCGCCTCTCCCCAGAGACAAAACCTGCTGATAGTAAAATTTTGCTTTTTCCTTATTTCCAAAATCATGCTCAGCAGCCGCCAACATCAACAAACAAATCCTATCTTCCGGCGCTTTTTTATGTGCAATACGATAAGCATCCAAAGCTTCTTTAAACCAACCTAAATTGCGATAATATTCACCTAAAATTAGCGGGTGGAGTTTCTTTGAGTTACCAGAAAGAACAAATTGCCTTACCTGAAAAAAAGGTGTTTGTTCAATGCCCAAACTAAAGATTGAATCAAGGGGGAAAAAGAAAATATCATCATTAATATGATCAAAAACGGAAGCTTCTTCATCCTCATGGAATAACCCTGGCCATAAACGCATTAATGATTTTACCGAGATATGGTAATTATCCACAGCACCACACTTCGTACAATGCACGACTTGGTCAATGAACAAATTTTGAGAGTCCCAATTAAATCCCTTCCTTATTCCTTCACTATAAAACAGTAAATAATTGTAACCATAACGTCTTGTGCGACCACAGGCATTACATTTTAAAAATATGGATTTTCCATTTCGAATCCGATCTTGTTTGACACCATCCAGAGCCCAAGCCCCGGTATAGTTCCGTAAGTTAACACCGGCGGGGTTAATTCTGTCCTCATCGAAAGCTTTAATAATTGCCCCTTTTAGCTCGTATAAATCAAAATCAAGCACATTAGAAACCAGGCTGCTGACCAATTCCTCATTTTCCACGGTATCATTTGGCGGATCTGCTATCATCGCCGAAAGAATGTCAATTGCATTTGATCGAACTTCAGGATACCTTTGTGCGATGTCCATCAACATCAGCCCAGCATTCTCCCTAACGATGAAACTACAATCTTCATTAATAAAGTATTTTTCAAGATGGTTTAAGCTAAACCCCTTGCTTTTCCCAAAAGATTTTGATATAAAAACCTCTGTTTCATCGAAATGCAACAAATCGCCCAAAATAACCAGTTCTGGCATGATGCTGGTTGATAGTTTCCGCAAAATCTTCAGCATATCATAACTAGTTTCTCGATCTTCATCCCAGTAATCAAAAAGGTATTTGAGCATGTCCGGAACAAATGGGAGGTAGTCTTCCATAGGGAGATCGGACTCAACCAGATTTGACAATTCTTGGATGGATAAAAAGCTATCAAAATCCTTAATATCAGCTTCGTCTTCGATATTGTGTTCGTTCAGGATATTGCAAACTTCATCCGTCATATTTAGAAGATTATTGGTGGAGTTTTCCTGATGTGATCTTTCCTCCAAATTAAATTCCTCAAAAATGTTCAGATCCCATTCATGACCAAATATTTTCTTCCCCAATTCCTCCATACATTTTGCAACCCGAACCTGGTTTAGCCGTGCAAAATCTTTAGTAAGATCAACAAACTGGAATTTAGATAGCGGCCCTTCGTCAACCAAGTATTTCAGGGCTTTGATAAAGGCAGCGGAATGCCCGCCATAAAGCAAACCTCGAGCGTAATCGAAATAATCTTGATACATTAAAGAGCTAGAATCATTCTTCGCAAAATACGCGACCCCTACCAACACCCAATAAAGAAATTCTCTTCCTTGATTATGATTGACTTCGTAATCATACAAATCATAAATAACTTCACCGTAATCAATTGACATATCAAGTTCGGGTGAACGCATTATCAATTTGATAAGCGCAATTCTTTTCTGAATGCTGATTTCTTCTTCAATCTCCGATCTAATCTCATCAACAACCATAAAATTTGGATAGATTTCAGCCGCCAAGTCATTAATATCATCTGGGGATATTTTCTTCAATTTCCTGATTTTCTTTTGGTATCGCAACAAAGCACCTCCATTGTAAAGTATCATAATCATTATAATCGCTGGTACCACAATCTTAATGATTTGTTCAATTGGATTTTAACCTGTTCAAAGCAATAAATCCAATCCTCTGTTAATATTTTGATTTTTCAGACCCAATAAATCACCACGAACAGTTTTTCCGGTACAATAACCCGCACTAAAAAAACAAATATGCATTTAATTATCAATGAGAGAAACCTGCCCACTTTGCCTCTTCAAATCTACCAATCCGTTCTTCCGTGACAAACAGCGCAGCTATCTACGCTGTCCAAACTGCGGGCTAATTTTCGTTTCACGGAAGGACTTATTCCCACCACATCAAGAAAAAGAACGATATGATCTCCATCAAAATGATCCCCAGGACGAGGGCTATCGTCAATTCTTGAACCAGTTTGCCCAACCCCTGATAAAACGGATCGGACCCCCGCCCCTGGAAGGGCTGGATTTTGGAAGCGGTCCAGGGCCGGTGCTTGCTATGCTTTTGGAAGAACAGGGGTACGGGATGACTCTCTATGATCCTTATTATGCTCCTGATAAAGTTCCCCTGCAGCACAGCTACGATTTTGTGACCTGTACAGAAACCATTGAACACTTCTATGCGCCGGATAAAGAATGGCGTTTGTTAATCAACCTTCTCAAGCCGGGGGGCTGGCTGGGGATCATGACCCAACTCGTTCAAGACATCCAAAGCTTCCCAACAATGCATTACATCACCGACATGACCCACGTCAGCTTCTTCAGTCGAGCAACATTTGAGTATTTAGCCGACCGGGATAATTTGCATCTTGAATTTGAAGCGGATCATTTAATTTTTATAAAAAGCAAACAACGATGACTAAAGTTTCCCCGGAAAATATTAAACGTTTAGAACGTGAGCGAAAAACCGTTCACAAGATGATCCTGATCTATTGCAAAGGCGTTCATAGCTCAGAGAAAGAGCAATTGTGCCCTGAATGTCAATCACTGTATGATTATGCTTCCGAGCGAATCGATCGCTGCCCCTTTGCTTGGCGAAAGCCAACATGCGCCAGGTGCCCAGTGCATTGTTATCGTCCTAAAATGCGTGAGTCCATCAAGGAAGTCATGCGTTATGCCGGCCCACGCATGCTCTTCCACCACCCCTACCTGACCCTGATGCATGGCATTGACAGTTTGCGTAAAGTAAAGAAGGATCGCTTGAAATAATATTACACCACCAGAACAGACGAGAATTAAATTACTATTCACAATTCACTGCATTTACAGGAGTACCATGCCTGATCTGTCGATCCAAACTTATTTACCCAAAGCCCGGGAATACCTACGCCAAGCACAGCCAACTTCCATACCAGATTGGTCTCCTGATGCCGATTTTACAGTTGATCCCCTCGGTCAGGGAGAATACAACATGAATTTCCTCGTTCAGCAGGGGCAGACGAAGTGGGTGCTGCGTGTCAATACTGGGTCCCAAATAAGTATTTCACTGCCAGAGCAAATTGCTTATGAATATAATACCTTGAAATTACTTTCACCTTCTGGCGTCGCCCCAATACCCTACTTTCTCGATGATTCCCTTAAATTATTACCCTATGGTGTTCTTGGCATGTCTTACCTGCCCGGAGAGAAACTCGATTACAATCACGACCTGGAAAAAGCAGCAAGGTTAATGGCACGCTACCATCAAATTGACGTCCCCGAAGAGGAAAACCACCTAATCCAAGAAAAACAGCCGCTGACGCTTACCTATCAACGCTGCCTGCGAATGATGGATGTTTACCTCGAATCCGACCTGGCAGACCCTAACCTTCGCGATTACCTGAACGAGGTGCGTCAATGGGCTGGGGAAGCCCGTCATCGTGAAATTTACTATCAACAAGACCTCTGGAACTGTGTAATCAATACCGAGGTCAACAACACCAACTGGATCCTCAATCGTAAGGTAGGCACCCTTCACCTGGTGGACTGGGAAAAGCCCTTGTGGGGAGACCCCTCCCAGGACCTTTCCCATTTTCGTGTGCCCACAACCACATTGTGGAAAACCGATTACCGCATGTCTGCTGAGGACAAAAAGATGATGATGGATGCTTATAAAGATTCCATCCGAGATCCCCACCTGCGAAACACAATCGAAGAGCGCACCTGGCTGCGCGACCCCTTCAACTGCCTGCGCGGGGTCTCGTGGTGTGTCATGGCATGGGTACAGTACCAACGCGGCGACCATCTGCTAAAAAATATGGATACCTACCGGAAATTGTCCATGTATGTTGATATTGATTTTGTCCGGGGTTTATTTGATCCGTATATGAACCAAGCCTAAGACTAACCAAGCCGCGCGCTTGCCCCTCCCCGCCTACATTAGCACCTATCCTCACCCGGCGCTGCTTTGTCCCCTTCCCCCACACGGTTATCATGTTCTCCTTTATGTCGCCGATCTTGATTGATGTCAGCTCGTTGAGGCGCAGGCCCGTGTCCAGGA
>JAXHUT010000053.1:0-7271 GCA_034189405.1 Chloroflexota bacterium | reverse complement strand
TCTCACGATATTTCAACGATTGGATAATATTTTTGTTTTAGGGATTTTAGAATCCTATTGGGATATTTACGAAGCAGTAGGCTTGAGTATTTACGAAGATCGCGAGATGTAGTTGTCGGTGTTCCTCATGGGGAATTTGAATTGGATCAGATCTTAGTTTTCTTTTTGCAGCCAAAATGATCCGATTAAGCTCATCATGGTCTTCGTTGGTCAGTTTGCTAACCGCCTGGTACCAGTATGAGGCTTCGATATGGTTTCTTAAATCTGAAAATTGCCGAAACAATTGCTTGTCTGTGCTTACAGCATAGGATAAACTCTTAGAAACAACAGGTGCAAAAGTATAAGGCAAACATTTAATCCCTACTCGCGGTTTAACTTCTACCAACCCCATTGCCCGGGCAACCTGCAATTCTTCCCGAAGTTTTGATACGCTCATACCCAAAGAAACGCTTAATTCACTGATGCTGGGAAGAAATTCCGTCCCTTTCACAGTTTCCTTCGCGAGGTAAGTTAAAAAATTTGATAAATGGTTGGGGATGTTTTGGGAAGTCATAAAATCATTATTAATAGGATTAATCTGATTAATTATCACTAAAAGTGTATCACAGTATAACAATAAGGTCAACCTTTTCACGACACCTTTTCACGACACGCATGAAGGATTTAACACCAGAAATGAATTTAAAAGGTACAATTCGAAACGTTGTTGATTTTGATGTCAAAATTGACGGCTTGCTCCATCGCTCAAAAATTCCTGCGAACAAAGTATTAAAGGTGGGCGATATCATTGACCTGACAATCATATCTGTTGACAAGGATAGAAATCGAATTGCGCTATCTATGAAAGAAAATTCGGATAAATGACACAACAAAACAACGGTAGCATTTCTGAATTCAATTTTGAAACAAAATATACGACGAATAAAAATACAAAAATTCTATGGATTTTATCTCATACAATTCGGCAGTGGCCGTGGATTCTGGGTGCATTAATAGGTGCAACCGGTAATGCGGCACTTGCCAGTGTGGTTCCTATTTATATCGGTCGGGCTTTTAACGAAATTCTCACCCCCAGTCCAAGCCTGGAAATAATCGGGCGATTTGCCTTGATTGTTGGTCTTTCGCAAACACTTCGTGGATTTTTACAATTCAGCCGCAATTTCGGTTTTGAAGTCATTGCTCAAAATATTGAAAAATACGTCCGGCAAGAATTATATGTGAATCTTTTGGGGAAAAGTATGACCTTTCATAACCTCCAATCAGTTGGGGACCTTATGGCCAGGGCGACCAATGATGTCCGGGAATTGAACTATATGTTCAGCCCGGGATTGAATCTCGTTGTTGGTTCATTAAACTTTTTATTTATTCCTTTATTTGTTGCTCCGTCATATCACATCGCACTAATTGCAACACCTGCGGCATTCATCATTTTGTATTTTTTGGCTTTGTGGCATTATCTCACCATCCTGAACCCCGTCACAAGTGAAGTCAGACGAACGTTTGGCGCGTTAAATAGTCGTTTGGCTGAAGCAATTGATGGTGTTGAAATTGTGAAAGGCTCTGCACAGGAAGATAATGAGATTGAAAAGTTTCGTCAAAACGCCATTGATTATCGAGATATCTCAGTTGAACAAGGTGATATTGAGAGTCGATTTTTGCCCATGCTCTTGCTGGCAGTCGCAATGGCTGTTGGCTTAATGCATGCACTCCTCTTGCTCAAACAAGGTCAATTAAATATTGGTGATGTCATCGGCTATTTTGGCATACTGTCAATGTTAGGGTTTCCAACATCTGTCTCTTTGTTTGCATATTCACAGATTTCGCTTGGTTTAGCAGGTGCAGAACGAATTTTGGAATTGATCAAAACAGAGAACAATCTCGACCAAAACGTCAACGGCTATGCGCAGCCCATTGAAGGGTCCATTGAGTTTAGAGATGTGGAGTTTGGTTACGAAGGGACGGATGCCATCTTGAAGGACATCAATCTCAAAATCGAGCCGGGACAAACCGTTGCTATTGTAGGTCAGACTGGCTCTGGCAAGACATCCCTGGTGAAACTTATCAATCGCACCTTCGATATTCAAAAAGGCGTCGTGCTGGTCGATGGCGTTGACGTTCGTGATTGGTATCTTGAGGCGTTACGAAATCAGATCTCAATTATTGAGCAGGACGTTTTCCTGTTTTCCCGGACGATAGCTGAAAACATCGCTTTTGGAAAACAAGATGCAACACGTGAGGAAGTTATTCAGGCAGCAAAAGAAGCTCAAGCACATGAATTTATCACAAATTTTGCGGATGGTTATGAGACAATCATCGGTGAAAGAGGAGCAACTTTATCGGGTGGACAAAGACAAAGATTAGCTCTGGCAAGGGCATTTTTAACCTCGCCAAGAATCCTGGTGTTGGACGATTCAACCAGCGCCATTGATAGTGAAACCGAAGATCAAATTCAAAAAGCGATTTTCAAGGCAGCAGAAGGAAGGACGACTCTCATCATCACCCACCGTTTATCGCAAATTCGATGGGCAAATCAAATTGTTGTCATGCGACAAGGTGAAGTTGTCGCCGTTGGCAGGCACGAAACGTTGATGGAGAAATCAAAATCTTATCAAAGAATCTTTAGCGAGTAATTATGGGCTTCTTTTCAGGTTTAGCCGCAGAAAAATACGATCGTCAATATTCTGACAAAAAACTGGTTCGTCGGATTGTTGACTATTTTAAAAACCAAACCAAAAGCTTGCTGATCATCGGTATCTCAATTGTCTTTCGATCCGTCATTGAAGCGTTTATGCCGGTAATTGTCTCCAGAGGTCTAGACCAGGTGACAGTGGAGACAATCACAAATAAGACGGTTTTTACGCTTTCAGGTATTATTCTGATCTTAGGTGTTCTCAGCTGGTTTACAAACCTATTGAGAAGGCGGTATTCTGCGAGAGCGATTGCAGAACTCATTCGGGAATTAGCCACGGATGCTTTTCAAGCCTCCGTGAGACAGGATCTTTCCTTTCATGACCACTTTCAATCCGGGAAGATTGTATCGAGGATCACTTCCGATACGCGTGAGTTTGGGCAGTTAATCACTTTATCAACCGATGTATTCATGCAGTCGATCACTTCAGTCATCCTGGCTGTTGTTTTGCTTCAAACAGAATGGCGTTTAGCTTTAGCTGTATTTCTACTAATTCCCCTCATATTTATTCTTGTAATGCGATATCGGCATGCTGCCCGTCAAGTTACTAGAGATGGCATGCGAGCGATGGCAAATGTTAACGCAACCATTAAAGAAACCGTCAGCGGGATCGCGATCGCCAAAAACTTTCGGCAAGAGGAGAAAATTTACGAAGAGTTTGAAGAAGCCAATCAAACATCCTATAAAGTTAACATCAAAAGGGGATTAATCCTCTCGATTGTTTTTCCAGTTCTAAGAACAATTGGCGGCATTGCCACTGCATTGATGATTTATTTTGGTGCTATGACGGTTATGGAGGGCTATGTTTCCGCAGGTGCTTGGTACCTTTTCCTTTCCACACTCGATCGATTTTTAATGCCAGTAATGAGTATTTCATCTTTTTGGACCAATGTTCAGGTCGGTTTCTCAGCAGCTGAACGAATTTTTGCTTTGATCGATGCGGATCACACCGTCATTCAGCGTGCTTCAATAGTCCCACAAGATATGCAAGGTCGTATTGACATGGTCAATGTCGTCTTCAGTTATACACCTGAGGAAGCTGTGTTAAATAATTTCACCCTGCACATCCACCCAGGCGAAACATTAGCGCTTGTTGGACACACAGGTGCTGGAAAAACATCGATTGGAAGGCTAATTGCGAGGTTTTATGAGTTTCAAAGCGGTGAAATACGCATTGATGGTATTGATATTCGAGATTATGATCTTGTTGCCTTGCGGCAGCAAATGGGAATTGTTTCCCAGGTACCCTTCCTGTTTTCAGGGTCCATCCAGGAAAATATTCAATACGGATGCCCAATTTGTAGCCGTGAAGATATAATCAATGTAGGTCAAAAAATCGGCGAAGGCGAATGGCTTGAAACCCTACCAAACGGACTCGATACTCAGGTTGGCGAGCGAGGTTCCCAATTATCAATGGGACAGCGCCAGTTGGTGGCGTTGATGCGCGTTTTGATTCAAAAACCTTCAATATTCATCCTTGACGAAGCGACAGCAAGCATTGATCCCTTCACTGAAACTCAAATTCAGACGGCTTTAGATATGATCCTTTCAGAGACGACCAGCATATTAATTGCCCACCGCTTGTCAACGGTTCGATCTGCCGACCGAATCCTCGTGATGAGCAATGGAGACATTATTGAAGAAGGAAATCATGCGACTTTAATGGCAAATGGCGCACATTATGCTGAGTTGTATAATACCTACTTCCGCCATCAATCCTTGGAATATGTGGAAGAAACTAAGAAATATGTAAGGAAGTGAAACACCGTTGCCAATGGAATTTCCCTCCCCTGACCTTTTAGGGTGTTGAAAATAGTTGCAATAAGGCCTCCCAAAATCAATTTTTTGTAGATACCGTCTCAAGTCAGCACCCATTACCGATATAATCATCAAGAAAATTTCCCAAAAAGGCTGTTATTTGTTTTTCAACACCCTCGTCCTTTATTGCTGTCCTTTATTGCTTGACAATTATAAGAGGTGGTTTTAAAATTAAATTGTCGTAGTTAGATGTTAATGGGAAGAGACCGTAAATTTATATTCGGCGCCGAAGGGGCAAGGCTAACCCGCTGAAACTCTCAGGCAAAAGAGACCCATTAAACAGACACCTCTGAAATGACGAATTAGAATTGTGTATAACAGAGGATCCCATTTTGAATATCAAAATAATTTAATAAGAGGAGTTCTTTAATGAAAACACCTGATGGATTAAAGTACGCAAAAACCGATGAGTGGGTCAAGTTGGATGGCGATGAAGCCATAATCGGGATCTCAGATTTTGCCCAGGACCAGTTGTCAGATGTTGTATATGTTGAATTTATGGCAGATGAAGGAGACACCGTCAGCAAAGGTGACAATATCGCTACAATTGAGTCCGTAAAAGCAGCAGCGGATGTGTTTTTCCCTGCCTCGGGTGAAATCTTAGCTTTCAATGAAGATCTGGTTGATGAACCAGAACTTTTGAACAGTGATCCCTATGAAAGCGGCTGGCTGGTCAAATTGAAAGTAGATGACCTATCAGATTTAGACGATCTGATGGATGCCGAAGAATATAAAACTTATAACAAAGATCGCGAGTAATCATGTTTACACCGCATACCCCCCAAGAAATTGAGGAGATGCTGAGGGAGATCGGGGTTAATGCAATAGAAGATCTTTTTGAAAAGGTTCCAGAGCGGTATCGTTTTCCGGAACTCGATCTTCCTGAACGCCTGACAGAGATGGAAGTGGCTGCTGAATTAAGTGAGATAGCTTCAGCAAATGCCTCAACAGACGATTTTATATCTTTCTTAGGCGCTGGGGCATACAATCACTACATCCCTGCTGCTGTTGATATGCTGCTCAGGCGTGGTGAGTTTTATACCTCCTATACCCCTTACCAACCCGAAATTTCCCAAGGTACGCTCCAGTCAATTTTTGAATTTCAAACCCTGATGGCTGAATTGACCGGGATGGACATTAGCAATGCTTCGCATTACGATGGTGCAACAGCTGCTGCTGAGGCAGCAAACCTTGCCTATCATTTCTTCCGAGGCAAAAGGAAAAAAGTCCTGGTCTCTCGAGCGGTCAACCCTGAATACAGAGCGACGATCCGGACCTATATGCAAGGTCTAGAAAATGTGCTTGTGGAAGGTGATGATGAGTCTTTTGGTTTAGCAGATGATATGCAAAGTCTTATCGATCAAATCAATAATGACACATCAATTGTTATTGTTCAATATCCCGATTTCTTTGGAAGGGTTATTGACTATACGAATTTAATTGAAATCGCACATCAAAAAGGCGCCCTTGTTGCCTTTGTATTCAATCCTACAACATTAGGCCTTTTAAAGCCACCAGGTGAATTTGGTGCCGATATCGCTGTTGGCGAAGGACAGCCTTTAGGGATCCCCCTCTCTTATGGTGGCCCTTATTTGGGCATCTTTACCACAAAACAAAAATATGTTCGAAAGCTAGCTGGCCGTTTAGTGGGCGAAACAGAAGATGAAGAAGGGCAGCGTGCTTATGTATTAACACTGACTGCCAGAGAGCAGCACATACGCAGAGAGAAATCCACCTCTAATATTTGTACAAATCAAGGTCTAATGGCACTTGCTGCCACAATATATCTGAGTTTGCTTGGAAAAACGGGGTTCAAACAAGTTGCTAACCTGTGTTATCAAAAAGCCCATTACGCAGCTGACCAAATATCAAAATTGCCCGGTTATGAATTAGCCTTTCCTGCAGTACCCTTCTTTCATGAATTTGTGATCAAAACGCCCAAACCGGTCGCTGAAGTCAATCAACACCTGCAGGAACATTGGATATTAGGCGGTTATGACCTGAGCCAGGATTTCACTGAAATGCAAAACCAGATGTTAATTGCGGTTACAGAAAAAATATCTAGATATGACATTGACGAGTTTGTCGCTGTCCTGGAAGAGGTGACTCATGACTGAGAAAACCATTTATGAACTATCCAAGCCTGACCGAACCGGGGTAACGTTTCCTGCACCAGATGTACCGGAACATGCCTTTCCTGCTGGTTTTTTAAGAGATGATATCAATCTTCCAGAATTATCAGAATTGGATGTCGTAAGACATTTTACGAATCTCTCTAAACTGAACTATTCGATTGACAATGGGTTTTATCCTTTGGGTTCCTGCACCATGAAGTACAACCCAAAAATCAATGAGGAGATGGCTCGTCTACCCGGGTTCGCCCATACGCATCCCCTTCAACCCAGTCTCACTGTACAGGGCAACCTTTATTTGATGTACATGCTTCAGGAATTTTTACAAGAGATCAGCGGGTTTTACCGTGTGAGCTTATCCCCTGCAGCCGGTGCCCAGGGAGAGCTTGTTGGGGCATTGATTATCAAAAAATATCATCAAATTAATCATCATGATAAACGGACCAAAATCCTTATCCCTGATTCAGCCCATGGGACAAACCCGGCGACTTCATCAATGACCGGGTATGATGTTGTTCCTCTCCCCTCTGATGAACGTGGTAACGTGGATGTTGAAGCTTTGAAAGCGGAATGCGATGAAACCCTGGCGGGGTTGATGTTGACCAACCCAAACACCCTCGGTTTGTTTGATG
>JAXHUT010000052.1:0-3930 GCA_034189405.1 Chloroflexota bacterium | reverse complement strand
AGGCGGTTAAGGCAGTTATCCTCGCCAAGGGTTACCTGGTAAACGATGGTATCGACATCATTTGTGTACCAGAATTCGTTGACGTGGATATCGACGGCAAAGTCCGCACCGCGATCAAGCTGACAATCACGCCAAGAGGTGAGGAGCCAGCACAAGAAGCAACGAAGGAAAATTTATCGGAAGAATAAACTCAGGATATTTTTGGGAGAGGCATTTTAAAAACAATTTTTTACGTTAAAAAAATTGGCGCGCAAACACGCGTCAAACTTCTCCTAAAACTCAAAAAGAATTAGATATCAAAGCGCACCTCATCCTTGCCCACCAGGATATCCCTAACTTTATCTGCAATCAAAGCCAAATGTTGTGGTTTCGCCACATAATCCAGGTTATCGCAGGGTACGGTCAACACCGGGCAGAGATCAAAGTGATCCACCCATTCTTCATAAAGCTGGTTTAGATCCGCCAAATAATCAGGACTGATGGTGCGTTCATAATCCCGATCTCGCTTTGAAATACGACTAACAAGGGTTGATACCGATGCCCTCAAATAAATCACGAGGTCGGGCGGGGGTAAAAACTCAACCAGCACCTGATACAGTTCCTGATAAGTCTCATAATCTCGCTGGTTGATCGCTTTCTGTAAATATAGATTGTGTGCAAAGATCTCTGCATCTTCATAAACACTGCGATCCTGGATAACAGATCCCTTCATATCCATCAACTTGCGATGTATTCGCAATCGCCGCATGAGGAAATATATTTGTGAATGGAAGCCCCAGGTTTGCATGTCTTCATAGAAATCAGCCAGGTAGGGATTCTCGGTTACAGGTTCAAAAAATGGGGTCCATCCCAAATTTTTGCTAAGCAATTTAACCAAGGTTGATTTCCCAACGCCAATATTCCCTGCTACAGCAATAAATTTATCCATTCGAGGATTAACTCCTTCACATGGTATTTCCCGGGCAAAGCTTGCCCTCTTTATGATATAACTCCATCTACAAGATGTATTATACGCGTCAAATACTAATTGAGAATAAATGATCTACAGAGCTATTTTTTCATTTAGGTAATCCAGCAGAAATTGGACAAGAGCTAGTCCCTGATTTTCAAGTGCTCCCCTATCTGGTCTCATTCTATCACCAGGAAGAGGCATATTATCACCCATTTGCGCCATTAATGACATTAGGTCATTAACGCTGAGAGATGAAATTATTTCTTGTTGTTCATCTGTTAAGACCAATTTAATTTGTTCCAAGATTTCAACACTTTCCCCAGAGAACGCCTGATTCTCTGAAAGATTGTCTAAAAATGATTCCCATAAGGGTAAAAGGGTCTCCGCTTGCTCTGGTGAAACCGCCATATCTGTGTCATCCAATGATAAAATACCAAGTATCAATTGAGTAGCATCATCCATTTCTAAATTTCCCATTTGTGGCGCATTCATACCATCCTGCCTTTGTCCTGAAGGAAATCCGCCACGACCTGCCATAAATTCACTTACAGCCACACCAGCAGTTGTAATGATATCTGTGACCACAAAAGAATCCACCTGATTTCCTGGTTCATAATTACCATTCGAATATAGCCCATCCATAATTTCTCCAGACGCAGATCCACCTGTGTATATCAAATAGGTTTCTTCATCCATAATTTCAGGTGAGGAGAATAAAATTGATTGAATCTCTTTATTAGATGCATATGTAAGTATTTCATCCCCTGATGGTGATTCCAAATGTACAATTTCGTTTGCCTGCAGAGAGGACTCAAAATTATACAATACAGAATTCTGAGTAGAGGTTTGACTTGCCGCTTCAGCCATTGCTGCACTTCCAACACCAAGAATGAAACCACCATTAATATTAAAATTAACAAAATCAAAAGCCCCATCGGGAACGGTAGAAGGGCCGCCGTTGACCAGCAGAATGCCATCATTCACCGTTAAATCACCATTGACATCAACCCCATCACCACCTGAATCAACAAATATATATCCACCGTTGATCTCAAGCCGATTTTCGCCTGTATTCATCGGACGATTTGTACCAGGCTCCAATTCTTCAACATCCGAATTACTCGCAGCATTTAATCCGTCATCCAGAGCTGTAACATGAATTGTGCCGTCGTTTATTGTAATCACAGCGCTCTCAATTCCTTCATAACATAGAGAAATATCTAAAATTCCATCGTTGATCTCAAGCTGGGAGTCCGCATGAAGGCCGTCATCTCCGGATGAAATAAGAAAAGATCCACCATTAATTTGAATAACGCCATTTGAGTGAATCGAATCATCAAGCGTATCCAATTCAAAAATGCCGCCCAAAATCCTGAGATCAACCCCCGCCTTAAGACCTTTTGCGCTTATCAACAAGGCATTACTATCATTGTTTCGTTGATCAAACCTCTGACCATTGACAAGATCATCTAAATCAGCTTCAGCACTACCGGCACCAGTTACAATCCTAAAGGTACCATCACTAATAAGCAGGGCGTTTTCAGCTTGAATCCCATCATTATCTGCTGAGATATCAAAATTTCCACCCTCAATGATAATGTTACCTTCTCCCTCATCAACATCGTTATTGGCTTGCATACCATCACCACCGGCATCGATGATGATATAACCATCTTTCACAGTGAGCGAATCCCGCCCTTTTATCCCATCATTGACAGCTGTCACCGTGATGGTAGCACCGCTGATTATTAAATCATCATCGCTATCAATCCCATCATTATTATTTGCAAAGACCGTGAGTGATCCTGAGCCGTTTATTGTCAGGTCATCATTACTAAAAATGGCTGCGCTGGGTTCATCTCCATCCTCTAGGATGTAAGTTGTACCATCAGTAACCCAATTATCAGAACTATCAGCCAGGGTGATAATTGTTTTTTTTGCATTCCGAACATAGATTGGCGCGCTGGTAGCTGTGGTTATATTCACACCATCCAGGATCAATCTGACAATCTCTTCATCCTGTGTATCCACAATAATTTGGCCATCATCTAACACACCCGATATTAAGTAAGCACCACCGGAGGTTATCGTCACCAAACTGTCATCCACAACAACACCATTCCCCTCATAAGTGACGGAGCTGCCGTTTAACTGAATGGTCGTGGTTTCAAGCTCATCGTAGCTGTCACCCAGGTCCTCTTCATCATATTCTGGGAGAATGACAGCGTCTGTGATTTGAGAACCATTTTCTTCTTGTATTTCTTCAGAAATATCAGAGGCCTCTGTACTTACTTCAAAGAGAGAATCCTGGCTGTTATCCAAAGTTTCTGCAAGAGTTCCCGAGCAGGCCGCCAAAAGAAAGATGAACAAAAAAAGTATTGAGGTTGTTTTTTTATTTTTCATTTTGTATTTCTCCTAATAGGAAATAAACGCCGTGATTGGCACTTCACCAAACACAAAGGTCAGTACCGACAAAATAGCAATTGTTGTAAATATGAGCCGTCGGTTTCGATTGAATTTATTTATCATCACTTCTCCATTCATGCTTTATAGAGATTTTCTTATAAATCTGTCCCGTGATATCCTGTAACTAGCGTTACTTTATTGTTGTTGTTCAATTTCTTAATTGCTGCTAAAAACTGATCTACAGAAGATAGTTTTTTCAATCCAATGTTATAGGTTACCTCAGTTAGAGTACCGCTCTGGATTGAATCTACGGCAATCAAATCTGCGGTGGAGGTGTACTTCAGAAAGGCCGATTCAAAGAGTTCTTCAAAAGGCACATCGCCTGGTACCTGAATTCTCAGAATTTGGTTAGCCATTTCTTGAGCAAACCAATTAAATCGAACCATCAATAAAATCAACAAACTGATCACCACAGCACCTATCACTGCCAGAGTATAAAACTGGGTACCTACCGCCATACCAATCGCCATGGTGAAAAAGATAAATCCCACATCCCGAGTTTCCTTGACCGC
>JAXHUT010000051.1:0-2404 GCA_034189405.1 Chloroflexota bacterium | reverse complement strand
CTTTTTTGGGACAGCCCCTTTCTAGCTGGGGGTGAAGGATTCGAACCTCCACATACAGATTCAGAGTCTGCTGTCCTACCATTAGACGAACCCCCAACGACTTAATTGGACTATATTTTACCAAATCCACTTCAAAGTATCAAGAGGAAACCCCTAACAGAGGAAACCCCTAATACTAAAAAGCCTTTAGAAAAAGCACGAAAAACGAGATAAAAGTTTAAGTTTGAAGAGTGACAAGGTAAAATTTAGTTAAAGCGTAAAAAGGAGAATATTTATGACCGCGTTCAAAGCGTTGAAAACCAACGAATTATTTAGAACATGTGATCCTGATCAGCTTGGGTTTAAATCCACCGATGAAATCCAAGAAACTGTAAGCATTTTTGGTCAGGAGCGTGCTTCAGAAGCCATTGAATTTGGTATGTACATCGCCTATCCAGGTTATAACATATTCGTTATGGGTCCAACTGGCATGGGAAAACGCGAAATTGTCCAGAATTTTTTCGAAGAAAAGGCAAAATCAGACGCAACACCTTCTGACTGGATTTACGTCAACGATTTTGAGAATCCGGACAAGCCTGACGCTATCGAACTACCCCCAGGATTGGGATCACAGTATCAACAAGATATCAATAATCTGATTGATGAAATGCAAACAGCTTTGTCTGCTGCTTTTGAAAGTGAAGAATATCAAAATCGTAGGCAGACGGTATTTGAGTCCTTCAAGGAAAAACAAGCAGAATTATTCACGCAATTACAGGCGGACGCAAATAAACAAGACCTTACAATGATCAAAACACCTTCAGGTATCGCTTTCGCACCGAAGGATGAGGAAGGTGTTCTTTCGGCAGAGAAGGTCAATGAATTAAGTGAAGATGACCGTGAAAAAATCAAACAAAACATTGAAGGATTGGAAGAACAGCTTCAAGAAATTCTTCAGCAGGTGCCTTTATGGCAGCGAGAAGCCCAAGATGAGATAAGAGAATTAAATAAAGAAATGGCAAACTTTGCCATCGGCGGGTTGATAAATGAAATCATCGAAAAATATAATGAACATAAAAAAATTATAGAACACATTGAACAAATCCAGGACCAAATTGTAGAAAATGCGGATGCTTTTTTATCAAGAAATGGCGGTGAACCGAGCAGTTTTCTCGAAGCAGTATCACAACATGGCAGTGGACAGAAATCATTAATGGATCAGTTTAAAGTTAATGTAATTATTGATAATAAGGATTTGCAAGGCGCGCCGGTTATCTTTGAAAACAACCCCACCTACGCCAATCTAATCGGGAGAGTTGAGCACTATGCCCAAATGGGAACCTTGAGGACAGATTTCAGGATGATAAAACCTGGCGCAATGCACAAAGCCAATGGCGGTTATTTGATTCTTGATGCCCGCAAATTATTATCACAAGCCTATTCCTGGGATGGATTAAAAAGGGCGCTGCAATCCAAAGAGATTGAGATTGAATCAATTGGAGAGGCGCTCAGCCTGATTTCAACGGTTTCACTCAGACCTGAACCCATTCCACTAAATTTGAAAATCGCCCTGGTTGGTGATCGACTTCTGTATTACCTTTTATTGCAATATGACCCAGATTTTTCTGAGCTTTTCAAAGTAGAAGCGGATTTTGAAACAGAAATTGAATGGGATCACAAAAATCAGGTTCTCTATGCGAAATTAATTGCTTCAATTATTAATAAGGAAAGCACAAAACCCTTCAATAATATGGCTGTTGCCAGGTTGATCGAACAGAGTGCTCGCTTGGCAAGGGATTCAGAACGGTTGAATACAAAGCTTCACGATTTGCACCAACTCATTGTTGAGTCTGATTACTGGGCAAAGAAAAACGAACACCCTCATGTTACATATAATGACGTGCAAAAAGCCATTGACTCACAAATTAAAAGGGCTGATCGCCTCAGGGAAAAAATTCAGGATTCTATCTTGCGGGATATCAACCTGATCAGCACTGAAGGCGAAGCAATCGGGCAAATTAATGGTCTCTCAGTTTATACATTAGGTTCCTTCATGTTCGGTAAGCCAACACGGATAACTTCCAAGGTCAGTCTTGGGAAAGGACAAGTCGTCGACATAGAGCGAGAAGTTGAGATGGGTGGACCCATTCATTCAAAAGGGGTTCTGATTTTGGAGGGCTTTCTCAGAGGTCGCTATGCCCAGGACATCCCCCTGAGCCTGTCTGCAAGTGTGGTCTTTGAACAATCCTATGGCGGTGTTGATGGTGACAGCGCTTCATCAACTGAGCTGTACGCCCTTTTGAGTAGTATTGCTGATGTGCCCATTAAACAAAGTATTGCGGTAACTGGATCGATTAATCAATTTGGACAGGTTCAGGCAATTGGTGGTGTCAATGAAAAAATCGAAGGATTTTTCGATATCTGC
>JAXHUT010000050.1:0-9714 GCA_034189405.1 Chloroflexota bacterium | reverse complement strand
ACGGCAAACCATTCCCCGTTATATTTCCGTGTAAAGTGGACGTGAGTCCCCGTGGCGTTGCCGCCTTCACAGGAGGGATGGCCTAATTTTGCATCCTTTTCCAACCAGGTGCCTTTAGCGGCTGGCGTGTCTTTGGGGGGGAACGGCGCTATGAAGGATTCATGCAAAAAGGGGACTTGATCGTCACTGCGGTTCCATACGGCTCAAGTGAAACAAAAATTATCCGTGATGAGTGATGGTCAGATCGATCAAATAATAATAAACTAATCCTGAGGCAATTAAAAAAATATTTGAATGTTTCTGGATAAATGAAAAGATAAAGAGATAATAATTTGGTGACTTTCAGGTTCAATAAATAATGCGTATCATTTGTAGGGGGGATACACTCCATCTATCACACCAGTAGTTTTCTTTCTATCCCCTGCACCTTCAGATGTTCCGCTGCGCGCCAAGCGGACATTCTTATTTATCACTGCGAGAGAATCGAAGCAGTCTCGTTTCTCCGAATCCTTTTGCTCTTGCCTTAAGGGATGAGTCCAGTCTAACATTGTTTGTCTTCTCAAGTATCTCCATAGATTGCTTCCTTTCCTTTCCTTTCCTTACAGGACACTTCGTAGACAGGCACTTCGTAGACAGGACACTGCGTAGTATCCTGTCGGGCACGTGTGACAGATGATATCGCAATCCTTACAGGACGCTGCGTAGTACCCTAACGGGCACGCGAGACGGAACTCATAAAATCGCAGTGACAGAATTCGCAATACCTTTAAAGGTGTACGTGACAACGCATTAATTCCCCCTGCCTGCGGGGGGTTAGGGGGGGTCTTTACCTATCACACCGGTAGTTTTCTTTCTATCCCCTGCACCTTCAGATGTTCAGCTGCGCGCCAAGCGGACATTCTTATTTATCACTGCGAGAGAATCGAAGCAGTCTCGTTTCTCCGAATCCTTTTGCTCTTGCCTTAAGGGATTAGTCCAGTCTAACATCGTTTATCTTCTTAAGGTATCTCCTTAGATTGCTTCCTTTCCTTTCCTTTCCTTACAGGACACTTCGTAGACAGGACACTTCGTAGACAGGACACTTCGTAGTACCCTAACGGGCACGCGAGACGGAATAATTTTATTTCGACTCCTAAATCAACCGTTTTTCCAGCTGGTTCATGTACTGGTCAAGGTCTAATTTTAACCTTGCGACCCCGCTCTCCACAGCAGCCTTTGCAACCGCGGGTGCTTCCCAAAGGCATACACGTTTGTCTAAAGGTTTAGGAACATTGTAATCGCGCCCAAATTCAAGATGATCCAGTTGATAGGCTTCAAGTACCTCTTTGCTCACAGGTTCTTTGGCGAGGTCTGCCAGGGCGATTGAGGCTGCCATTTTCATCTGAACATTGATGGCGCTTGCACGCACATCAAGGGCACCCCTGAAAATAAAGGGGAAGCCGAGTACATTATTAATTTGATTTGGATAATCCGAACGACCGGTACCAATAATCACATCCGGGCGTGCCTGACGTGCAAGATCATATTTTATCTCCGGATCTGGGTTAGCCATGGCAAATACAATTGGATCATGTCGCATGCTCCTGAGCATCTCCTGGCTGACGATGTTTGCCGCTGAAAGACCAATAAAGACATCAGCGCCTTTCATTATTTCTTCCAAGGTGCCGGGTTTGTCACCTTTGGCAAAAAGTTCTTTATCATTATTCATCTCTTCTTTTCTACCGTGATAAATCAGCCCATGGATATCTGACATCCAGATGTTTTCATAGGGCACGCCAAGTTTGACCAGGTGCTTGGCACAGGACATCCCTGCTGCCCCTGCGCCTGAAAACACAACTTTTATATCCTCAGGTTTTCGTTCCGTTATTTCCAGCGCATTCAAAAAGGCTGCACCGAGGATGATGGCAGTTCCATGCTGGTCATCATGAAAGACGGGGATATCTAATTTTTCTTTCAACTGCTCTTCTACATAAAAACATTCCGGGGCTTTGATATCTTCAAGATTGATCCCACCAAATGTCGGCGCGATCAGTTCAATGGTTTTGATAATGTCATCCGGGTCTTCGGAATTAATTTCAATATCAAAGACATCGATATCGGCAAAGGTTTTAAAGAGCACGGCTTTCCCCTCCATGACTGGTTTCGCAGCTAGTGGTCCGCGATTTCCTAAACCTAAGATGGCGGTCCCATTTGACATCACAGCGACGAGATTTCCTTTGTTGGTATAACGGTAAACCTGATCTTGATCCTGGTCAATTTCCAAAACGGGGTAAGCCACACCGGGGGTGTAGGCTAAGCCCAAATCATATTGTGATCCCAGGGGTTTTGTCGAGATAACGGCGGTTTTTCCGGGTACGCCGTTTGCATGATGATAATTTAGTGCTGCTTCTTTGGAGATTTTATTCATGACTATTGTTTTCTCCTAAATTTTTCTGTTTCTGCCTTACCTTAGATAACGCTGTTTTGTTTGTGAAGACGCCCGGATGTTGATGACAATCGATAACTGGCTAAATCTGAAATTTGTTCGAATCTACACCGCTGAAAATACTATGCTTCAAAGATGGATTGTTCACCGTCTCGAATGATGATTTTGTCTATTCTATACATTATTAACACTGTTATTCTTTAATCTTACCATTTCCAACCACTTTATCGTTTTAGAATCAAAAACAACGCTCCATTAAAATAAAGATTTATTTATAGAAGCCTTTCAGTACCAGCGCATCAGCAATCTTACAACCTTAGCCTGAAAGCCATTATCGACCGTATACCTGAGGGCGCACCCTTCAGCACCAAGTCAAAGCCTTCATTATTTGAAACGATCCACAGAGCTGTTGTTACTGAGTCAAGGGTCATTGCGATCGGTTCTTCCCGAAAGCCTGCTTTACATCGAAGAGTTGAAGGTGTATTGTAGATTGTGTGAATAATTAGTGAAGATGACACAAAATGCTCGTGAGTAGACTATAATATTTTTATGTCAACCGTGTTGATTATTGAAGATGAAAAAGAACTTGCGAATGTACTGAAAGCCTATCTTGAGCGATCGGGTTATGATGTCTTATTGGCGCAAAGAGGGGATGACGGTTTGGCGCTCTGGCAAAAACAAAATCCGGACATGGTCTTACTGGATTTAAACCTGCCGGGCATTGACGGCATTGATATCGCACGCCAGATTCGGCAGGAAGGCGACACGCCCATCATCATGGTCACAGCTCGGGTTGAGGAAGTTGATCGTCTGCTTGGCCTAGAATTAGGGGCGGATGATTATATCACCAAGCCTTTTTCGCCGCGGGAGGTCGTGGCAAGGGTCAAGGCGGTTTTAAGAAGGGTAGAAAAAGCGCCGGTAGAAACGCAGAAAATTGTAGAAATTGATGATCTGGAAATAGACCAGGAATCGCATACAGTCAGCCAATCGGGCGAGGTGCTTGCCCTGACCCCAACAGAATTTGATTTGCTGTCAACCTTGGCAGATCAACCTGGCAGGGCGTTCACCAGGCTGCAGCTGCTGGAAACCACACAGGGGGTGGCTTATGAGGGTTATGAGCGCAGCGTTGACGCGCATATTAAGAACTTGCGTGCTAAATTAGGGGATGACAGCAAGGACCCTCGCTATATTGAAACCGTATTTGGTATTGGGTATCGGTTTAAGAAGGTCAAAACATGAGCATGCGCTGGCGCCTATTGGGCGCATTTGCCCTGGTCATTATCATTGCGCTGGGTACGATTGCTTTAGTGACGCGGTATACGACTGAACAAGAGGTTCAACGTTTCCTGGGTTATGGTGGGCAGGTGGGATTGGAAAACCTGGCTAACACTTTAGAAAATTATTATGCTGACAATGGGTCATGGTCTGGTATTGGATCAGCGCCCGACGCCAGGCCCGGTCGCGGGCTGGGTCAGCGAGGGCCGGGAAATGCTGGCATTGGGAACCATCTGCTGGTTGACTCCACCGGTGTTGTTGTATACAGTCCAAGGGACGCTGAGATAGGGCAGCAGCTTTCGAGTCAACAGCTCAACCAATCGATTAATTTGGAGGTTTCTGGTGAAGTTGTAGGATATCTTTTACCGGAAGGGGGCATCCCTGAGCTGCCGGATGACTTTGAAGATATCTTGATTGCGCGGGTGAATCGCGCCACCTTGTTGGCGGCTTTAATTTCAGGGGGAATCGCGGTCCTCTTAGCCCTGATCCTAGCAACGATAATCCTCAAGCCAGTGGGTGACTTAACCCAGGCTGCCAAAGAGATGTCTGCCGGAGACCTGTCACAGCGCGTGGCTATTCACGGCAAAGGAGAGATGACCGCCCTGGGCCAGACCTTCAATAAGATGGCGCAATCCTTACAGGAAGCAGAAGTGCGACGCAGGGCGATGACGGCGGATATCGCGCATGAACTGCGTAACCCCTTAGCAATTCAACGCGCCCATCTTGAAGCGCTTCAAGATGGTGTTTATCCATTGAAACCGGAAAACCTTGATCCGATTGCCGAGCAAAACCAGCAGTTGACTCGACTGGTTGAGGACTTGAGGACCCTGGCATTGGCAGATGCGGGTTCATTAGCCCTAAATAAACGCAAAACCGATCTGATCGACGTATGCCGCGATACGGTCAAACGCTTTGAGCCGCAAACCATGGGGAAAAACATTGCCTTAAATACCGATTGTCAGTTGGAAGGACTGTGGGTTGAAGCAGATAAAGAAAGACTTCAGCAAATCCTTGATAACTTGATGCAGAATGCCATTCGTTATACGCCGGAAGCAGGATGGATCAGGATAACCTTGTCTCGACAGGGTAATTTTGGCGTATTTAAGGTTCATAACAACGGGCCGTGGCTATCAGAAGAGGCATTGAAACATTTATTTGAGCGGTTTTATAGGGTGGAAAAAGCGCGCGATCGCGCCAGCGGGGGCACAGGTTTAGGTCTGGCGATCGCACGACAACTGGCGGAAGCCCACGGCGGCAGCTTGAATGGGTCGAATCACCCCGATGGGGGCGTTGTTTTCAAATTAACTTTGCCGCTGTTATCAAACGAATAAGCTTTATAGAGATTTAAATCGACTCTGGTGCGGGTTCTTGTTTATTAAACACCAATGATATTAAGGGGAGTATCAGCAGATTCAATCCGATCAAGATCATGAAGGTGGTGCTAAAACCTGCCAGGTCTGCCAGGGTACCGCTGAGATACATGCCAATGCCCTGCCCAATATTGGTGAAAGCCATCAGGATAGCATACATTGAAGCGGCAATACGCGGGTCTACAAATCGCATGGCTGCTGCAAAATATTGTGTTTGATAGGTGCCATAGGCTGCGCCAAAAAGGATCACAAGAAAAATTCCGAATGTCAAGCCGTATTGCGGTGTTAACAGAAAAGCCAATGTCAACAAGGACAGGCTGAGCAGTAAAACACCGATCACCAGGGCTCGTTTCGGTTGGTATTTCCGCATCAGCCAACCACCCAGGAAGCTGCCGCCGATAATGCCCAGGCTCCATAAAGATGTAATCATGCCGGCTTCAGACAGGCTGATCCCAAATTGCCTCTCAAGGTAGGGATTAATCAGTTGATTTGCTCCCAATATGATCACAAACATCAACAATCCCATCAGACCCGCCAAAAGGGTTTTCTTATCAAATGCTTTAAAAGCTGACCAATCGAATCGTTTTTCGACATCCTTTTGTTTTTCGCGCACTGAGAACATAAATGGAACGGGAATGATGGTCAGGGCAGCTAAAACCCAAAAGACAGCCAGCCAGGAGACGTTTTCAGCTAAAAAACCAACAATGGTTGCGGCAGCAATTGAACCGACAGCGCGCCCACCGACCATGAACCCCTGGATGGTACCCTGTTCTTCAACCGGGGTGGTATCCAATGCCAAGCCGTCGGTGCAGGTGTCATAGAGTGCCATCCCCAGTTGCAGGGTGAAGGCAATGGCAACATAACCCCAAAAATGCGTGCCTGGGTTGATGAAGGGTGCAAAAATCAGGCAAATGAATTGGACAATTAAACCAATGAAGATGTAGGGTTTACGATGTCCCAGTCCGAGCAGGTTGACGCGATCGCTCAGAATGCCCAACCCAATTTTGAGGATAAAAGGCAGCAGCGCGATCAATCCAAAGATGCCAACATCTGTCATTTGCAAGCCATTATCCAGAAGGTAAAGGGCATTCAGGGCTGCAAAAAAGCCCATAATTGTCCCCTGTGTAAAATAAAGGGAACCAAAGGTCAGGTAGCGCAGGGTTTTATTTTTTGACATGTATTCTCCAGTGTTTTTCGTTGCTAAAGCAAGTATACTTGATAAATAGATACGCACTGGTCCTTAGAAAAAGAAAAAGCCCCGGGTATTATTCCGGGGCGAGTTTGATAATTTATAGTTGTCTGTTTAATCTTCAAGAATTCTTGTTAAAGCATCAAAATCCGTCCTTGAGGTCAGGTCGATGCTGATGGGGGTTACCGAAACCTTCTTTTCGACCAACAGCGCATAAATATCGCTGTCTTTTTCAAGTTTATCGGGTTCAATACGAATTTCATAATCCATTGGGCCGTGGTCTGATAGCGACTTTCGCTGGGAGGGCATAGGATAATAATAAAGAACGCGCGATTGCCTGGTCAGCACCCAGGGTGTTTCTGGTGTGGCGTCCATGGGAACTTCAACTTTTAGCACATCGACATCTTTCGGCATTGATTTTTCAAGCATTTTCTTGGCAATTAAGTGGGTAAAATACCCGGCAACGCTAAAATCTATATCCGGTGAATGGGTAAAGTGGTGTTCTTTTCCCGTTTGCAAGGAGACGGCCAGGGCGGGGATGCCCAATGAAGCTGCTTCGAGCGCAGCGCCGACTGTGCCTGAAACAGTCAGGCCTGAGCCAATGTTCTCGCCGTAGTTAATTCCTGAAATGATCAGGTCTGGCATTTCTTTGATAACATCGAAAACACCATGGTCGACGGATTGGCCTGGTGAGCCATCCACAGCAAAAACATCCCAATCTCTGCCGTTGACATTAAGGGTCATCTTTTCGATGATGCCAGTAGAAGTCGCAGGCATACTATGCCCGGTGCTGGTCTGCTGCCGAAGTGGGGCAACCACGTTTACAAAGCCCAGGGTATCAAGGGCTTCTGCTGCTGCCCATAAGCCGGGAGAGTGGATGCTGTCGTCATTGGTTAAGAGAATTTGTATGTTTTTTCCGTTCATAATGTTTTTATTATTTTTCCTTTTGATTGAAATTTTATAAATCTAATGTAAAGATGTCATTAACATTTAGGCATAGCAATGTACAAGTATGGCTTCTTTTTTTATTTTCACATTTCATGCAAGGGATCAGGGTGCTTACTTAAACTTCCCCATTTTTGCATTTAAAAGCGAAGGATTGAATTTTTTCAATCATCGCCATCAAGCCATTCGTGCGTTGGGAGGAAAGATGTTTGTTGAGTCCCGTTTCCTCAAAAAAGGTCAGATCAGCCTGGGAAACTTGCTCAGCATTTTGTCCAGAGAAGACTCGCATCAAGAGGGCTGCCAACCCTTTGACAATCAGTGAATCACTATCCGCTTTGAAATACACCTTATCACCCCGGCATTCACTGTAAAGCCAGACGGTGGACTGACAGCCGCGCACAATATTATCCTCTGTACGGTATTGCTCGGGTAAGGGGTCTATCTTTTGACCGAGTTCAATCAAGTAAGCATAGCGATCATCCCACTCAGGGAGGAATGAAAAATCTTCAACAATGCTATTTTGAATTTCCTGGATAGAAGCCATCGTTTATTTTCCTAACATTTTCAGTGCTTTTTGTATGGCAGTCACAAGGATGTTAATTTCATCTTTGGTGTTGTAGAGGGCAAGGGATGCCCTGACGGTGCCTTCAATACCCAGCGCTGTCATGATCGGTTGTGTGCAGTGATGTCCCGTGCGCACGGCAACGCCCTGGGCATCGAGCAGGGTGCCTAAATCATAATGATGGATGCCCGCCATATTAAATGCGATGATACTGGTGTGTTTTTTTGCTTTGCTGTAGATTTTTATGCCTTTAATCTTGCTCAATTTTTCAATGCCATATTGGAGAACAGCATCCTCGTGCGCGATAATGTCACTAAAATTAAAGGTGTTGAGGTAATTAATGGCTGCTGCCAGGCCAATAGGGCCTACGATATTGGGTGTTCCAGCCTCAAACTTGAAGGGGAGTCTGTTGTAGGTAGTCTTTTCAATGGACACCTGGTCAATCATTTCTCCACCGCCCTGGTAAGGTGGCATCGCATCCAGCCATTTTTCTTTACCATAAAGAACACCGATCCCTGTTGGTCCATAAATCTTATGTCCTGAAAAGGCATAAAAATCTGCGTCCAACGCTTGTACATCATGTTCGGTGTGCTGAACGGCTTGGGCAGCATCCACCAGCACAGCAGCCCCGGCATCATGTGCCATCTTAATTATTTCTTTGGCGGGGTTGATGGTGCCAAGCGAGTTGGAGACGTGGTTGAAGGCAAGAATGCGTGTTCTGTCGCTTAATAACTCCTTAAGAACATCCAATCGAAGGTCACCGTTTTCATCAAATGGGACAACCCGGAAATGTGCCCCCCGCCGTTCGCACATCATCTGCCAGGGTACAAAGTTGGAGTGGTGCTCTAAACCTGTAACAATCACTTCGTCCCCCGGGTTAACAAAAGCCTCGCCGAAAGAGAAAGCGACTAGGTTGATCGCTTCTGTTGTTCCCCGGGTGAAAACAATCTCGTGGTCATTCTTGGCGTTAATGTAATCTTTTACGGTTTTTCGGGCTGCCTCATGGGCTTCAGTCGCCCGGTTTGAAAGGTAATGGGTACCGCGGTGGATGTTGCTGTTGTAATTTCTGTAATAATCCACAATAGCATCGATAACCGATTGGGGTTTTTGCGTCGTTGCTGCATTGTCCAGGTAGGTGAAGGGTTTTCCATTAACGGATATTGATAAAATCGGAAAATCTTCTCGAATTTTTTCTATATTAATTGCCATAGCGTCCTTCAATTAAATTTTATTTACTGAATTTTACCCGACATGTGATCGTATTGGAAAATTTAGAAATATTTTGATTTGATATTATCCTATTTTTGCTGGCAAAGTGACGTGAACCTGGTCACCGATATCCGCGCCCAACACTTTTGAGGCGTCTCCATTGACAACTGAAATCGCCAAGCAGCTGCTGCTGTCAATGGTTGCTATCAGGGCACCTTCCTTTGCGTCGCCAAAGGTAAGTGTGAGACCGTGAATCCTCTTGCCCTTGATTGTAACGATAATCTCTCCAAAGTTGTTTTCGAACAAGTCCCCCCTCAGATTTGTGCTCAGGTTGCCAAAGGTATCCACCATGATTACTTCCCCTACCCAACCTTGTGAGGTTATAATCGGTTGTGGCAAATCCAGCATGACGGGGTCTTCAATCTTGTCACCCAGCTTATGCAGTGGTAGACCGTTTACGAGGTGCGCGCCAACCGGGGCAAAGATGTCTCGACCATGGAAGGACATGCTTGGGTCGGGCAGCCAATATTTTGATTGAGTGAGGTTGACTATCGCAATGATCTGACCTGATGCATGGGCGCGCTGCAGGATGGGCGTTAGAAGACCGTTGTCCGGTGCAACAAAAAAGTGATCGCCAATCTGGGCAGCAATGGCACGGCGCTGGGTGCCGACACCGGGGTCCACAACAGCCACATGAACTGTGCCAGCAGGGAAGTAGGGCAGCGCGCTTGAGAGCAGA
>JAXHUT010000005.1:0-2453 GCA_034189405.1 Chloroflexota bacterium | reverse complement strand
CATAAACAATCATGAATCATCATTGTTTTCCTCAGGATTAATATTTAAGTTGCCCAGGGCAGACACGGAGGTCTGCCCCTACAGAGATGAATTTATTTTCTTAACAATGTTCTATGTGTGCTTTTCAACACCCTCAAAACACTTCATTTTACTCTGCTTATTATTATAATATCAAATAATTCAACAATAATTCAACATTTTGAAATATGCAAAAAAGTATTCAAAGGTCAAATTTTCGATTCGGTTTTCATAATTCTGAAGCAGTCCTCGTTTGTGCCTTATACTTAATCGAAAACATGAGTCTGAATGGTCAGGTTCTAAATGATAACAAAGGATTAAATTGAAAACACGACATGGTTAATGACACAGAATCCATTAGAACAAAGGAAAAGCGATTAAACCAACTTGCCCAAGAAATCACAAGGCTTGATAGGTCGCCGCTTTACCAGTACCGGAAAAAGAATGATTACAAGCCTGTCTTTGGTGAGGGGAACCCCGATGCCGATATTATGTTCATCGGTGAAGCGCCAGGTGTCAAGGAAGCAGAAACTGGCAGGCCTTTTGTAGGCAGAGCAGGTCAATACCTAAACTCACTCCTCAGCTCGATAGATCTCAAAAGAGCAGATGTTTATATCACCAATATCGTCAAAGATCGCCCCCCATCCAATCGCAACCCGCATGCTGCGGAAATCGATATATACGCACCTTTTTTATGCAAACAAATCAATATTATTCAACCGAAGGTCATTGCAACATTGGGACGATTTGCCACGGCGTTCATTATCGATTTGTTCCATCTTCCACAAGCAGGTAAAAAGATTGGTGAAATTCACGGAGTGATCATGCATACCCCCACAGATTTCGGAAAAGTTTACATCATCCCCATGTATCACCCAGCAGCTGTATTTTATAATAGAAATCTCGCGGGGTTCCTCGAAAAAGATTTCTATACCTTAAAATTACTGTGTTGATATAACGCTGATCAACTTTGTTAATAGTGTAGAAATTTTTCCTCCTTGACCCCTAGGGAAAAAATTGATACACTAAAATTGTGTTTAATAACAATACTTGAGAAAGGAAGCAACAAATGTCTTATTCTTTTACCAACTCCAAAGGGAAAACCTATTTCCTTCATCGAAAGCAAATCACATCTAAATCTGGCAGTACACGTGATTTATATTTCTTTGCTGGCGATCTGAGACCTGATTTTGCGGTTGATGAAGTTCCCGAAGGAAAACACGTTGTTGAAATGAAATCCGGTTTGCCAGTATTGAAAAACGTGAAATAAAGTAATATTCTAAATCAAAAAACACCACTGCTCAATTTATGGCAGCGGTGTTTTTGTTTAAAAATTTACAATTTACCTTTTATGTCCTTTGTTTTCTGGTAGCCACGTCAAATACAACGGCACCGACCAAAACCGCACCTCGCACAATATATTGCGTGGAAATATCAATCCCCATCAAGTTCATACCGTTGGTAAGAGACATCATCACAATTGCGCCGATCAATGAACCTGTTACCTTCCCGACGCCGCCTGCCGAGGATACGCCGCCCACGTAAGCCGCTGCAATTGCATCCAGTTCAAATCCCTGTCCAGCAGTGGTCGTCGCAGATTGCAATCTTGAAGCAAATAACATGCCTGATAGTGCCGTCAGTAGTCCCATTGAACCAAAAACCACATAAGTGATCTTACTTACACTGATACCACTTAATTCTGCCGCCTCCGGGTTTCCGCCGACTGCATAAATATGTCGACCAAGGAAGGTCTGGGTTGTTAAGAAATGATAGATCAAGGTTACACTTAATACGATCACAGCTGTCCAGGAAAGCCCATTATAGCCGGCAAGAACATAAGTCACAGCCCCGAGCAGAATGACTGTCAAGATAAGCTTCACAATAAACATATTTTTTGAAAGCACTTCAAAATCATACGCCATTTTCTTCTTGCGGCTGCTAATCTCGGATATGACCATTAACACCGCGCCTATGATCCCTAAAAATAAGGTAAGTTTATGCATACCAGGAAGAAATCCTTCAAGTGGGAAGTCCGGAATATATCCATTTCCGATCGCATTAAAGGTGTCATTCGGAATCACAATCGTACCTGTCTTCAAAGTCGCTCGCAAAAGTGCACCGCGATATATCAACCAACCTGCCAGCGTCGCTACGAAGGAAGGGATCCCAAGTTTGGCAATGGTGACTGCAGCAACTAATCCCGCGATAATTCCAAAAATCAGAACAAGTGGGATCACGATCCAGATTGGAAGATTCCAAGATGTTAGTGCAATTGCTGCAATTGCACCCAGGAATCCTGCCAAATATCCGACTGAAAGGTCAATGTGCCGAATGACAATCACCAGCGTCATGCCGATAGCCAATACGGCGATATAACCCATTTGGTTCATCAAATTGCTGATATTACGAGAAGATATAAAAACCCCATCCGTTGC
>JAXHUT010000049.1:0-4145 GCA_034189405.1 Chloroflexota bacterium | reverse complement strand
CAGGGCTTGACCCGGGTGGGATACTTGGATGGGGTATTGCAGAGATATTCCGTGCGCTGGTTGGCCCTACATTTGGATTTGTACTGATCCTCCTTTTGCTATTGTTATCGGTCTTTTCTGCGTTGAATGTTTACGACTTATTGGAAAAATTTGTCAATAAACAAATGGGAAAGGTTGTATTTCAGACGAGCAAATCTCAGGTTTCCCATAGCGATGAAAAACCTTCTGTTCTTACAGAAGATGAGGTGGAAGGAGACGAGAAACATGAACAGCCAAAGAAGACTGTTTGGCTGCCGCCGGAATTTCGTAAGACATTTGCCACCTCAACATTTGCAGATGAACTCCCGGATCGACCCATTGAACGATCGCCTGAATTGCCCCCTTTAGATCTATTATCAAAAGGTGAGGCCTACAAACCCGACAAACGCACGATAAATATGACAGCCGGTTTGATTGAAAAAACGCTGGATGAATTTGGAATCCCAGCAAAAGTTGTCGGATTTAGGACGGGTCCGACTGTGACCCAATTTGCAATTGAGCCTGGCTATATTGATAAATCTGATGATGACCGCCAAAAGATACGCGTTTCTCAAATTTCCTCATTACAGCGGGACCTTGCATTAGCATTATCAGCAGAGCGGTTACGTATTGAGGCGCCTGTTCCAGGAAAATCTTATGTTGGTATTGAAATACCTAATACCAACAGTGCAGAGGTCCAATTAAGACCACTGATTGAATCTGAAGCCTTCCATCGGGTTCATTCACCCCTAGCTTTGACACTTGGGCGGGATGTTTCAGGACGACCGGTTGTCGCTGATTTAGCAACCATGCCGCATTTATTAATTGCTGGAACAACGGGTTCTGGGAAAAGCGTTTGCATTACCGCTTTAACCGCTTGTTTGGTGATGAATAATTCGCCAGAAGATTTAAAACTGGCGATGATTGACCCCAAGCGTGTTGAATTAATGCGGTTTAACGGTTTACCGCATTTAATAGGGAATGTTGAGACTGAAATTGAGCGTATCCTTGGTGTACTGCGTTGGGCAACAACGGAAATGGATTATCGTTATAAATTGTTGGAGAAGGCTCGAGCGCGTAATATTGATTCTTACAATCGTAAGGCGGAGCGTCAAAACAAAGCGAAACTCCCTAAAATTGTGATCCTGATTGATGAGTTGGCTGATTTGATGATTTCAGCACCCGATCAAACCGAACATGCTGTGATCAGGTTGGCGCAAAAAGCGCGTGCAATAGGTATTCATTTGATCATCGCTACACAACGCCCAAGTGTGGATGTCGTGACAGGTCTGATAAAAGCCAACTTCCCCACGAGGATATCATTCACAGTTGCCAGTTCTATCGATTCAAGGGTTATCCTCGACACAAGCGGTGCAGAGACTTTGTTAGGAAAAGGGGATATGCTCTTTTTGCATCCGGAAATTGGTTTGCCAATGCGTGCGCAGGGAGTCATCGTTTCTGATAGTGAATTGAACAAAATTATCCGATGGTGGAAAAAGAAAGAAAAAGCTAGTGAACAAACACCTCAAGCGCGCTATGATGACACCGAAAATCCACCTTGGGAAGAACGAGTTGGTGTGGAAGAAAAGAACGATGAAGATGAAGTGTTGATAAAAGAAGCAATAGCTTTGATCAAAACAGAAGGACATGCTAGTGCCTCCTACTTCCAGCGCCAATTAAGGATTGGTTATCCGCGTGCGGCAAGGTTGGTTGACCAGCTCGAGGAAATGGGCGTGATCGGTACATCCCAGGGAGGTGGGCGTGAAAGGGAAATATTAATCGATACCGATGATGACCAAACCGATAATTAGAATAGTTATCCTTTCTAAAACACTGTGTTACACTTATTTTCATGAATCAATCAAAAAACCAGGATCCTAAAACATTTACCGACTTCCTGCGTCGTCTATTTAAAGGTTTCCTTGATAACATTGCCGCTTTTCTCAATAAATTAGGCATCAAACCCAATGTGGTAACAACGGCAGGGCTTGTTGGCAATTTAATGGCTGCTGTCTTGATAGCATTTGGAAAATTAACTTGGGGTGGGATAGTTGCTATGATTGTTGGACCTTTGGACGCATTGGACGGAACCATGGCTCGCATGCGCAATGAGAGTAGCCGTTACGGTGCTTTTGTTGATTCTGTTACGGATCGATATTCTGAGATAGCACTATATGGCGGCTTACTCGTTTATTTTTACAAAACGGGCACCTGGTATGATGCGCTGCTGGTCTTCTTTGCTGCTTTAGGTTCAATTATGGTGTCTTATGTAAGAGCGCGTGCAGAAGCACTGAATTATTCAGTAAAAATTGGACTGCTTACCAGGGCAGAGCGGTATATTGTATTAATTCCGGGGATCATCATTGGCTTTCCCCGCATTTCTCTTTGGATTTTAGCTATATTTACCCATGTGACTGCCATACAAAGGTTTTTGTATGTCCGCAAGCAAGCTAAGGAATCGCCCACACAATAATTTATGTAAAAAGGAAAGGAAGCAATGATTACAGGTATCAAAATTGGTCCATTGACCCTTAATTTTTATGGTTTACTGATCATGCTGGGTGTTGTCGCCGCGGCAATTCTTAGTTATTATGAAGCTAAACGTAGAAATTTGAATACGGAGGTAATTCTTGACAGTCTGACATGGATTGTTATTGGCGGTGTTATTGGTGCAAGACTCTGGCATATCTTCACACCGCCGGCATCCATGGTAGCTCAGGGCATCACAACACAATATTACCTGACCCATCCTTTAGCAGCCATTGCGGTTTGGCGCGGTGGTTTGGGAATTCCTGGTGCCATTGCGGGTGGTGCTTTTGCTTTTTACCTCTACTCGAAAAAACGAGGCTTAAAATTTGGGCTGTGGGCTGACATTTTTGCCCCCGGCTTGGCTTTAGGCCAGGCGATTGGTCGATGGGGAAATTTTATCAACCAGGAAGTTTACGGCAGTCCAACAGATTTGCCCTGGGCAATTACGATTGATCCACAGCATCGATTGCCTGAATTTATGGCGTATGAAACCTATCACCCTTTGTTTTTATATGAATCAATATTTAATTTTTTGAATATGCTTTTCCTTTTATGGATTTCAAGGAAGGTCGAAGACAAAATAAAAAATGGCGATGTATTTTTAACCTATCTTGTCTCTTACCCGGTTTATCGGTTTTTTATGGAATTTTTAAGACTTGATAATTCCTATGTGGGTGGGGTCAATGCGAACCAGACCTTGATGATCATTATTGCTGTTATCGCCGCCGGAGCAATTATTTGGCGTCATCGAAATGGGGCAGGCACGCAAGATATGCAAAAGGAAGAAACAGAGGATGTTTCACGAAGTAATGATGATGATCTAAATGAGGACGATTAGTCTTTTCTCAAAACACAGAAAGCCAATCGTGTAAAATATGTCAAAAATAACATTTCTCGGGACTGCAAGTGCTGTGCCGGATGCAAAACATCAAAATACCCACTTTATAGTTGAAGGGGGGGAAAAGGTTGTGCTTGTTGACTGCCCTGGAAATCCCTTTATTCGTTTGAATCAGGCACAAATTGATCCGCTTACAATCACAGATCTTATCCTGACACACTTTCATCCAGATCATGTTTCAGGTCTGCCGTTGTTTTTGATGGATTTGTGGTTGATGAAACGTAAGGCGCCTTTAGCAATTTACGGGTTAGACGTTGTTCTGGATAAAAGCAAACAGTTATTGGCCCTCTATGATTGGGAAGATTGGGCGGGTTTTTACCCCATCAATTTTATAAATATTCCGAACAAAGCGGGCAGCCAATTATTGGATACCGAGGGTATTCGGATTTTGACCTCTCCTGCCTGTCATTTGATCCCATCTATCGGCATCAAGGTATGCTTTCCTCAAGGGTCAATTTGCTATTCAGGTGATACGGCACCATGCGATGAAATTGTCAGGTTGGCAGAAGGATGTCATATTTTAATACACGAAGCCACGGGGGAGGAGCGAGGGCATTCTTCTCCGGGTGCTGCAGGGGAGATTGCTATGGCTGCTGGTGTGCAAAAGCTTTACTTAATACATTACCCTTATGATAGTGACCCACAGGTTTTAATGAAGGAAACAAAAGCGCACTTTTCAGGCGATGTGTTTATCGCAGAA
>JAXHUT010000048.1:0-4359 GCA_034189405.1 Chloroflexota bacterium | reverse complement strand
TGAAGGATTTTCTTAGAGTCTTTATCATATTTGCAGTATTTTTGGTGGGTCTGGAATTGCGAAAATCAATTTATGAAGGCTGGGGGAAGACCATCGTTACCATTTATACCACCACCCTGGGACGGATGCTTGGATTGATTATTGCCTATCAAAGACATTCTGTTGAGAAAATCGAAAACTTATTGGCTTGGTAATAGTTGTCTTGTTGATGTAAAAACATTGAAGCCCGATCCTTTTGGAAACGACAATCGTATGAAAAGGATCGGGCTTTTTTATTATTTGTTATTTTTAAATCAGGTTAATTTTTCCAACCTGGTCACCATTTCATCAATCACATCATAGCCGTCCTGCCAGAATTCAGCGGTTGTCACATCGATGCCAGCATTGGCAAGCAATTCAACCGGGGCGACCGAGCCGCCTGCGGCGAGGATGTCCATGTAGCGGGGCTTGAAGGACTCGCCTTCTTCCTGGTATTGCTTGTACAACGACAGCACCAGCAATTGTCCAAAGGCATAGGCGTAGACATAAAATGGTGTGCTGTAGATATGGGGGATCATGACCCATTCCCAGCGGAATTCGTCGGAGACCTCAACCGAATCACCAAATTCGCTCTTCAGGTTTTTCAGGTAGGCATCAGCCAGGTCGCTGACTTGTGCACCCTGGGCGATCATTTCATGGGCTTCTTTTTCAAACATGGCAAAGTAGTTTTGGCGCAGGATGGTGGCAAAGGAATCATCCATCTGCCGGAACAACAGGTCACGGCGAACAGCTTGATTGCTTTCCTGGGAAAGTAATTTGTCAATCAGCATCATCTCACCAAAGGTCGAAGCTGTTTCCGCCAGGGGCAAACAAGCATGCTGGGTAAAGGCGCTGTGATCCTGCGCCATCAGGGAGTGGATGCCATGTCCCAATTCATGCGCCATGGTGGCGACGTCATCCGGGCGTCCCTGGTAATTGAGCAAAACCCAGGGGGTCAAAGCGGGTTCAATGGTGGCACAGAAAGCCCCGCTCATTTTCCCTTTGCGCACTTCGCTGTCAACATGGTCATTTTTCAATATCCTTTGCGCCATATCGCCAAATTTCGTGTCAAATTCGTAGAAGGAATCCAGCACAATCTCCGCTGCCTGGTTAAATTCATATTTCTTATCTGATTTCTCAACCGGGGCATAAATATCGTAGCGGCGAAGTTTATCCATCCCAATACGTTTGGCTTTGAGTTCGAAGAAACGATGGAAGTGCTTCGCGTTCTTTTTGGTGACATCCAGCAGGGTCTCGACCACCTCATCGGGGATATCATTAACCAGGTTGCGGACAGCCACAGGTCTCTTAAAGCCGCGCAAATTGAGATTCTCATTGCGCCAATCTCGCACGATTGCCTGGTAAATCTGCCCCAGGATAGGCGCGTCAGCTTGATAGACACGGAACAATTCCTGGTAGGCACGGGCGCGCAAATCGGGGTCTGATTCCTTGACCAGGGCAGATATTTCACCGCGAGTCATTTCTTTTTCCTCGCCATCAACCACCAACTTGAAGGTGTAGCGGTTGGTGATCGAATCGTAAAGCATGTTGAGCGCACTTACACCGGTGACGTCTTTGATGTTGACGATTTTCTCTTCAGGTTCACTTAGGGTGAAATCCTTGAAATTGCGCATAGCTTTAAGCCAGTAGCGGAAATCCCCCGAGGCATTGAGTAAGCGCTGCGCATTTTCGTCATCCAAAGCCTTCCACCACAGGTTGAAGAAAATGGTTTTGTTGGCCATTTCAGCCTGGAACTGGTCCGCACGAGCGACCTGGGCCTGGGCTTTCTCGTCCTGGGTATCGGCAGCAAAAGATAATTGTGCAAAACCACCCAATCGGCTCACTAGCCGGACAAAATGTTCATATTCGGTGATGATGCTGATGAATTGATCTTCATCCAGATCCTGCGAAAGCTGCTCCCGGTAAGCCTGAAAATTTTCCACACTTTCCTCAACCTCTTTAAACGTCGCTTCGTAGTTGGGATCTTCAAATCCCTCAAAAAGGTCCTTCAGACTCCAGGCGGTTTGTGTATATGTTTGATCAGTCATTCCTTATTCCTTTTTTATATATGTTGTTTCCGGCAGGGATTTGGGCATGCCCTGGCCGGTTTATTTGGATAATTCCTTGCGGACCAGCTCACGTAAATGGTCAATGGGATAACGTTTTTTTTCTTTTTCATCCCAGTAATACCACGCTTTCCAACCATTATTGGGGCCATTATTGATTTTCTTGGCGATCTGGTGAATGGACCCGCGCTGATCGTTGAATGAGAGCTTGCCATCAGCAAGGACTTTTGCAGTCAGAGCGCTGTCTTCTCCGAAATAAAGCAGCTGCCCCGGTTCCAGCATCCCATTTTCAACCAGGTTGCCAAAGGGAACCCGTTTTTGGCGGCGCGGGTTGGGCGTGATGTAAACTTGGGAGTCAAATGCCAGTTGTACCGCCTGGTTCACTCGCTTCATAGCCAGCTCAGCGTATTTTTTGTCAATCTCTACACCGATAAAATGCCGATGAAGCTTTTGTGCCACCGCGCCGGTTGTACCCGTGCCAAAGAAGGGATCCAGGATCACATCCCCCGGGTTAGAGCTGGACATAATGATGCGGTACATCAGGGCTTCTGGTTTTTGTGTCGGGTGCGCTTTTTCACCTTCGCTGTCTTTTAGGCGTTCTTTACCCGTACAAGTAGGCATATACCAATCGCTGCGCATCTGTAAATCATCGTTGAGTCCCTTCATGGCATGATAATTAAAGGTGTACTTGGCGCCTTTTTTCTTCTGCATCCACAGTAAAGTTTCATGGGCATTGGTGAAACGTACACCCCCGAAGTTTGGCATCGGGTTGGCTTTGATCCATACCACATCGTTGAGGAACCAGAACCCAAGGTCTTGCAGTATTTTACCAACCCTGTAGATGTTGTGATAAGAACCGATCACCCACAGGGTGCCGGTGGGCTTTAATACGCGCCGGCAAGCCGTCAGCCATTCGCGGGTGAATTGGTCATATTGAGCAAAACTGTCGAACTGGTCCCAATCGTCATCAACGGCATCCACCAAGGTCTGATTTGGGCGCCACAATTCACCTTCCAATTGGAGGTTATAGGGCGGATCGGCAAAAATCAAATCGACCGAATCTTCGGGCAACGTTTGGAGGACCTGGCGGCAGTCCCCGATCAAGACCTGGTCCAGAGGCAGCGGGATATTATTCTTGGGCATCATAGCTTTATTTTAACGGCATTTGTCCACATTGGGAAACAAGTCATTTGTTGATATTGCGGGGCAGTTGAGCAAAAGGCGTTGACCCATCGGTTATAATCGTCATACACTGGTTTTTTTCAATCTTAGAAACGAGCTTATGACATCCGAAATAAATTACAATCCTTTACCCAAGCGCTGGAAAATTCATTATCGCATCCCCAATGATATTGATGAAGAACTGAGGGATTTCTCGCCTTTGATGCGGCAATTACTCTACAACAGGGGCTTCACCGATCACGATTCGGCTGCCCATTTTATCGCTGGGACCGTTGGCTATCCTACATCACCATTATTGCTCAAAGATATGGGGATTGCTGTCGAAAGACTGCACCGGGCAATTACACATCATGAGAATATCGTTATCTATGGGGATTATGATGCCGATGGCGTCACTTCTTCAGCTTTGTTGAAGCTCTTTCTGGATGCTTTGGACGTTGAAGCAAGCGTTTATATTCCCAATCGCTATGATGAGGGATACGGCTTGAATAAAGATGCCATCCGAGAGTTAGCCAAGGAAGGTGCAAGCCTGATCATCACGGTGGATTGCGGCGTGCGTTCCATCGATGAAGTGTCCCTGGCAAATGAGCTGGGGGTGGATGTGATTGTCAGCGATCACCACCACCCGGGTGCGGCGCTCCCCCCAGCCGTAGCCGTCATCGACCCAAAGCAAGCGGGGGACTTCTACCCGGAAAAGGATCTAGCCGGTGTGGGCTTGGCATATAAATTAGCACAGGCTTATCTGGAAAAATATCCACAAGAAGGGGTGAGCGCAGAGTCGTGGTTGGACCTGGTGGCAATCGGCACCGTTGCTGACCTGGCACCCTTGCGTGGTGAGAATCGTATGCTTGTAAAAAAAGGTTTGGAACAAATGCAACGTATCCCACGACAGGGCGTGTATTCCCTGGCACAGGTGGCAGGGATTGACCTGCGGAAATGTGACGCTTCAAACATTGGCTTTGGCTTGGGGCCGCGTTTGAATGCTGCTGGACGCCTGGAATCAGCCTTGACGGCATTTGAGTTGTTGACGACTGATGACCTTCACAAAGCAGGGCAGCTGGCGCAGCAGTTGGATTCCTACAATAGCGAACGG
>JAXHUT010000047.1:0-3575 GCA_034189405.1 Chloroflexota bacterium | reverse complement strand
AAAGAATAGGCAACCTCTGGACTGTAGCACAAGCTGATTGTTGATATTTTATGACCGGGAGCATAGGGCTTCATCCCCGTTGTCTCATAGTCAAATATAAAACCCCCAGCGTTACGCCATAAAGCGGGATATCCTGTTCCGCAAGCCGATGCCTTGTGGTAGGGAGGTGAAGCCTTTGGGCGCCCATTTATTATCATGCAGTCCATGAAGGGTGGGTAGTATGCCCATCGTTTTTCCAAAACACCAGAGGATGATCAAACGCCGTTGTACGATTTTATTGCCCTTGTTCGACTACTCTCATATTAGCATAACCAAGTCTAATGGAGCAAAGCGAGTGCACAGCCTCCTGTAAGGAAACAATTTTGATTCTCATCAGTAGGATGTTCTAATAGCAGTCCAGTCTAACTAAATGGGTTATATCAATAATTAATAAACTAATGACTACCCTACATCATAGCAAAACCGGGCCATCGGTTGCAAATCGCGCTGCACCTCAGGTCGCGTACAACCAGATGTTATACAATCTAAAAACATTCAACCTTAGACAGTGTGCACCTCAATCTTTGCATGGCACAATTCTGGATGATAACGATTAAGACCCAGGAGAATGTGCTCTCGCATCGATGGGTACCAAACATCTTCCTCCTGGCTCACCCATCTTGATTCGACATTTTCTTCAGAATAGCCAATTTCCGCTTGATCCACAATGACGATGTGCCAGACACTTAGCTCGCCATAGCCATCAAAATGATCAACAACAACCCGCGAATCCCATTCGGGATTGAGAAGATTGATATTTTCCTCTGCAAGCTCTCTCCTGACTGCTTGCTCAGTGCTTTCGCCATCTTCTACTGCCCCGCCAGGCAGGGCATATTTGCCATCCTTTCGATGAAGGGTTCCAATAATAAAGCCATCTTTCCTTCTGAGTATGACTGCACGAGCGCTAACTCGCCTGAAGGGAAGTTTGACTGATTTCGCAGAACCGGGGATTTCTCTACCTTGGTTGAACCATACATCTGTGTATTGGGCTTTCATTGAGATTATCTCCTATAGGCTGAACAGCCATAACAATGATGAAAAAATTATTACAAACCCTATTAATCATAAGCGATGATAAAAACGCCCCATATCTAGTTTGGGAAGGGTCTTATTGATAATGGTGATTGAATTTCTCTAATAAAATAATTTTTGACAGAGCAGCAGCACATTTGCTTATCTGTGGGGGGGATTCTATTGTATTCTATATCTGATATCGGGGGCTGTCAACAATGTCACAAACGCTCAGGAAACAAATGTGTCAGGAAACAAATGTTCCAATCCGCAACCCAGCATGGTAAAATCAGCCCATGGATTTATTTGACCATTCCCTGCAAGAACAACTTGAACATCAGGCACCATTGGCTGACCGCATGCGCCCCCAGACCCTGGATGAGATCCTGGGGCAGGACCACATCATCGGTGAGGGGCGGCTGCTGCGGCGTGCCATCCATGCGGACCGCCTATTCTCGTCCATCATCCTGTACGGTCCGCCAGGTACGGGCAAGACCACCCTGGCACGGGTGATTTCCAACCTGACAAAAGCCCATTTTGAGAACCTGTCCGCTGTATTAGCCGGCGTGGGCGATTTACGCAAAGTGATTGCCGAGGCGACCGACCGCCGTCGGTTATATCAACGCAGAACGATTTTGTTCATCGATGAGGTGCATCGCTGGAATAAGTCACAACAGGATGCGCTTTTACCGCATGTGGAGACGGGGTTGTTGACGCTGATCGGGGCTACGACCCAGAACCCTTATTTTGACGTCATCAAAGCCCTGGTTTCACGCTCTCGAATCTTTGAATTGAACCCCTTGTCCGAGGACGACATTCAAAAATTATTAATACGAGCCCTGTCGGACCAGGAACGCGGCTATGGTAAATTAGATGTTGTATTAGTCCCTGACGCGATGGCTCACCTGAAACGTATGGCTGGGGGGGATGCCCGCAATGCTCTGAATGCTTTGGAATTGGCGGTGGAAACCACCCCGCCTGATTCCGAAGGGAAAATCCATATTTCCCTGGATGTAGCACAGGAGTCGATCCAAAAAAGGGCGGTGCTTTACGATAAGAACGATGATGCCCATTACGATACAATTTCGGCTTTTATCAAGTCTGTACGCGGGTCAGACCCCGACGCTGCCCTTTACTGGTTAGCCAAAATGCTCTATGCCGGGGAAGACCCCCGATTTATCCTGCGCCGCTTGATCATCTTAGCTGGTGAGGACATCGGTATGGCAGACCCGATGGGATTGGTGGTCGCGAATGCTGCGGCACAGGCGTATGAATATATCGGTTTACCCGAAGGCGTTTTCCCCATAATAGAAGCTACCCTCTACCTGGCGACTGCACCCAAGTCCAACTCTGCCTTTGCTTATCACGCTGCCCTGCACGAAATCGAGGAAAATGGCGTCGGACCAGTACCGATGCATTTAATGGATGCCAGTCGTGATGCAAAAGGCTTGGGACATGGACAGGGTTATGATTACCCCCATGAGCATCAAGGTCACTGGACGCCTCAACAATATCTGCCTGAGAACATGCTGGGTCATGTGTTTTACCATCCTTCAGACCAGGGATACGAGGCACAGGTGCGTGAAAGGGTAGAACGCTGGCGAAAAGCGCAGCAAAAAGCGATCGAAGATCTTCAACGTGAAGCAGGGGCAAAATAAATGGCGGTATTTTTATTGGTGAGACACGGCCATAATGACATGATCGGGAAAAAGCTGGCAGGACGGCTGCCGGATGTCCATCTTAACCAAGAGGGACAAGCCCAGGCGAACCGCTTGGCGGAAAGGTTGGCAAATTTACCCATCAAGGCTGTTTTCAGTAGTCCCCTGGAACGGACCATCGAAACCGCACAGCCCATCGCCCATGCGCAGGATCTACCTGTGAAAATACTGCCAGAACTGATGGAGATCGATTTTGGCAAATGGGAGGGGGAAGACCTTGATAAACTCAAGCATGGACGGGTTTGGAAGCATGTCCAGGGCAAACCAAGTGAATTCAGGTTCCCAGAAGGGGAGAGCTTTTCTGAGGCACAAAGCCGGGTGGTCAATGGTTTGCTTTCCATCAGCCAGGCGTTTTCCGAAAAAGAGATGGTCGTCGTCATAGCTCACAGCGATGTGATTCGGTTAGCGGTGGCACATTTTTTGGGACTTCCCCTGGACAACTTCCAGAGGATACGCATCTTGCCGGCATCTGTCACGGTCTTATATTTAAATGGAAACCAGGCTTTCTTTGGGCCAATTAACCACACTTTGGAATTCCCAAAATTATAAGAAGAAAAAAGCGCCCTTCTTTATTATTCAGAAGGTATCCGAAAAAGAAATCGTGAATGTGTCGATTTTCTTTCAGTGAAAATCATGGGATATCATGCTGTCTTAGAAAACTGTTTCAATTAACAGGCATTTTTTTGGGTTTCATTTATAATTAGGCAAACTTCACCAGAAAAGGAAAGGATCATGGATAAATATCACATCCCACCAGACACCCGGGTTGATTTGGACGATTTTGAAACGTATTACACCGGTGAGATT
>JAXHUT010000046.1:0-2375 GCA_034189405.1 Chloroflexota bacterium | reverse complement strand
AAAGAAACAGAAATTAAAGCTGAGAGTAAAGCTGAAACGAAAACCGAGAGCAAATCGGAAAAAACAAAAGATAATTGATCAAAACATTTTTCAAAGTAACGGGCCTCAGCCCGTTATTTTGTTTTAATCCATTAATCCACTGCAAAAAGCCCTGATTGCAAAGGAGAGTAGCACTAAGTGATTCTTCCTTTTTTCAGGAGACTCACCCGTTAAAAAGATTGGGCTGGCTAATATCCATACCGCCAAACTAAAGATTGCGCTATAATCTTATTATCATCATAAACAATAAAGCGTGAAATCTTATGAAACAAATTCTGCAAAATTTGAAAACCGGTGAAACCCAGGTTGTGGATGTCCCTATCCCACAAATAGGGCATGGAAGTGCACTCGTAAAAACCTCCGCTTCCCTCGTGTCGGCTGGGACAGAACGGATGCTTGTCGAGTTTGCCAAACAAAGCCTGGTTGGAAAAGCAAAATCGCGCCCAGACCTGGTTCGCCAGGTGATTAACAAAGCACAGCGTGAAGGCCTTATATCAACGGTAGAAGCAGCTATGAACAAACTCGATCAACCGCTGGTCCTGGGCTATTCCTCAGCCGGAACGATTATTCAGGTCGGTCCCGGGTTAGAAGGCTTCAAGGTGGGTGATCGCGTCGCATGCGGGGGCGGCGGGCATGCAGTCCACGCTGAATATGCAACGGTTCCTCAAAGCCTGTTGGTCGCAATTCCTGAATCTGTCAATTTTGAAGCAGCAGCCTTCACCACCGTCGGCGCAATTGCCATGCACGGGTTTCGGTTAGCTGAAGTTGAGGTGGGTTCACGCATCGCTGTGATTGGCCTGGGATTGCTGGGCTTGCTCACGACCGGTATTGCAAACGCCGCCGGATGCCAGGTTCTGGCAGTAGACCTTGATCCACAACGTGTTGAGTTTGCACAAAAAATGGGCGCACAAATCGCTGTATCCCGGGATAAGGCTGTTGAAGCTGCAGAAGTTTTTTCCAATGGGAAAGGGGTGGATGCCGTATTGATCTGTGCGGATACACAATCAAAGGATCCGGTCACATTGGCGGGTGAAATTGCCCGTGAGAAGGCTAATGTTGTGGCTGTAGGTGCTGTTGGATTGGATATCCCCCGCAAATCCTACTATGAAAAAGAACTGGGGTTAATTGTTTCAAGGTCTTATGGGCCAGGGCGTTATGACAAGGATTATGAAGAAAAAGGTCAGGATTATCCCATTGGCTACGTACGCTGGACTGAAAACCGCAATATGGTTTCCTTCCTGGACCTTCTCGACCAGGGGAAACTAGATGTTGCGCCATTGATCACACACAGGATTCCGATCGAAGAGGGAACTCGCGCCTATGACTTGATCACTGGCGACGAACCACACCTGGGCATCCTGCTCACTTACGGAGAGGGCGATCTGCCTGAAGATAATCGCATCCCGAACCTGGCTGCGCCGACAGTACGGGTAAAGCCCGGGGAAATATTGTCTTTGGGTGTTTTAGGCGCGGGAAATTATGCCCATGCGACTTTCCTGCCGGTGATCAACAAGATCAGCGGTGTTGCGCCTGTTGGGATCGTTTCAGCCTCCGGCACCAGCGCCCATCACGCTGCCCAGCGCTTTGGCTTTGGCTTTGCCGCCAGTGACCCAAAATCAGTCATTGACGATCCTGCCATCAATATGATCGCCATCCTGACCCGTCACAACCTTCATACGCCCCAAATTTTAGAAGCCTTTGCGGCAGGGAAAAATGTTTACTGCGAAAAGCCGCTTGCCATCAACAGAGAACAGCTGGCACAGATCAAAGAAGGACTTCAAAAAGAAGATCAACCTTTGCTGATGCTCGGTTATAACCGTCGTTTTGCGCCCTTAGCAAAACAAATGAAGGAATTTATTGATGCTCGCCAGGAGCCCCTCTTTGCACATTACCGGGTCAACGCCAACGTCTTACCCCCTGACCACTGGCTGTTAGACCCTGACGTCGGCGGAGGGCGCATTATTGGTGAAGCCTGTCATTTTATTGATTTCCTGACCTTTTTGGTGGGTGAAAATCCCATTGAAGTCAACACCCAGGGTTTGCCTGACCAGGGTAAATACCACCAAGATAATGTGGTAATGAATTTCCGTTTCCCAGATGGGTCTATCGGTGCGGTGAGCTACCTTGCAAACGGTGATAAATCCTATCCAAAAGAACTCATCGAAGTGTTCAGCAGTGGTCGCATTGCAGCATTAAATGATTGGCGTAAGCTTGAGCTGGTCACAAAGGGACGCCGGAAGGTCAAACGCCACACCCTGGCACAGGATAAAGGCCACAAAGACGCCTGGCTTGCTTTCAGAAATGCTTTACTGGAAGAAAAAATGCCGCCGATCCCT
>JAXHUT010000045.1:0-3111 GCA_034189405.1 Chloroflexota bacterium | reverse complement strand
CCTAAAGGTGTTCCGCTGTGCTCCTACACCTAAAGGTGTTCCGCTTCGCTCCTACACCTAAAGGTGTTCCGCTTCGCTCCAGGACTGAGGCTTTGACCTAATACCCAATACCTAATTTCCCAATACCTAATTCCACAAATACCCAATCACCAAACGACGAAAAAGGCTGCCCCGCACTGGGACAGCCTTAACTATTCACTATATTTCTATTCCCCACTCACTTCTTTTTACGCCTCTCTAAATTCGCCTTCTACAACGTCTTCATCGTCCGCCCCGGTTTCGCCTGCCTCACCGCCGGGTCCTTGGGTGGATCCATCGGGCTGCTGTTGGTAAGCAGTCTGTCCGATGGCTTGCAAATCAGATTGTAAGGCGTCCATTGCCTTTTGTATGCGGGTCTTATCGTCGCCCTGAACAGCCTCACGCAGGTCTTTTACTTTGCTTTCAACAGTACTGCGCTGGTCAGCAGGGACTTTATCGCCCATATCCTTGAGCAGCTTCTCAGCCTGGTAAGCCAGGGAGTCACCGTTGTTGCGTAATTCGATCAGCTCTTTGCGCTGTTCGTCCGCAGTTCGGTTCTTCGCTGCTTCATCCACCATTTTCTCAATATCGCTTTTATCAAGGTTGGTGGTGGCTGTGATGGTCACGCTTTGTTCCTTGCCGGTGGCTTTGTCTTTGGCATTCACATTCAAAATGCCGTTGGCGTCGATATCGAAGGTCACTTCGACTTGCGGTACACCCCGCGGCGCAGGCGGGATCCCATCCAGTCGGAAGCGTCCCAAGCTCATGTTATCCCTTGCCATGGATCGCTCACCCTGTAAGACATGGATATCAACTGAGGTTTGGTTGTCCTCTGCCGTTGAAAATGTCTCTGTTTTCTTGACAGGGATGGTGGTGTTGCGCTCGATCAGGGTGGTCATAACACCGCCCAGGGTTTCAACGCCCAGTGAAAGCGGGGTCACATCCAGCAAGAGCACGTCTTTGACGTCGCCTGCCAGCACGCCGCCCTGGATCGCTGCACCGATTGACACAACCTCATCGGGGTTAACTGCCTTGTTGGGTTCTTTGCCGCCGGTCAGGTCACGGACCAGATCCTGGATCATGGGCATGCGGGTTGCGCCGCCCACCAGCACGACTTCGTCAATCTTATCAACGGTCAGGCTGGCGTCCTCGATGGCTGCATTGAAGGGTCCCTTTGTGCGTTCAACCAGGTGGGACGTCATTTGTTCAAATTTCGCCCGATTTAGTTTGAGCAGCAAGTGTTTGGGACCGCTCGCATCGGCTGTCACGTAGGGCAGGTTAATTTCGGTTTCCATCACAGAACTCAACTCAATCTTCGCTTTTTCGGCTGCCTCGCGCAAACGCTGCAAAGCTTGTCGATCTTCACGCAGGTCAATACCTTGTTGTTGTTTAAACTCATCCGCAGCCCAATTGACGACCACCTCATCCCAATCGTCGCCACCCAAATGGCTGTCGCCGTTGGTGGCTTTAACCTCGATCACGCCTTCGCCAACTTCAAGCAAGCTGACATCAAATGTACCGCCGCCCAGGTCGAAAACCAGGATGATCTCACTTTCTTTCTTGTCCAGTCCGTAAGCCAGTGCAGAAGCCGTTGGCTCGTTGATGATCCGCATGACTTCCAAGCCAGCGATCTTGCCGGCATCCTTGGTTGCCTGGCGCTGGCTGTCATTGAAATATGCGGGGACAGTGATCACAGCACGTGACACTTCTTGCCCCAGGTAGGCTTCAGCATCCGCCTTGAGTTTCTCAAGGATCATGGCAGAAATTTCCTGCGGGGTATAGGTCTTCCCATTTATCGGGATGTGCACACGGGCATCGCCCGCGGGTCCTTCGACCACTTCAAAGGGCACCATCTTGCGCTCGGCTTCGACTTCATCATAACGACGACCCATAAAGCGTTTGATGGATGATATTGTGTTTTCAGAATTTACAACCGCCTGTCGTTTGGCGGGGATCCCGACCAGACGTTCACCATTTTTGTTAAATGCGACAACTGAGGGGAGAAGGCGTGAACCTTCCGCCGTTGGAATCACTGTGGCGCTGCCGCCCTCGACCACAGAAACGACGCTGTTGGTTGTCCCCAGGTCAATTCCGATAATTTTAGACATAATTAGATCTCCTTAACTACAAGTTACTTTTTTCACGTAGGTTAAGAATACTAAGTATGTCATAGAAGATCGTTAACAAACTATTGGATTAATATAAATGGGCCGTTTTTTGATCAGGATCCGGGTTGATTTTCCGACAGAAACACATCTTTTTTAGCCTGAGCGCGCCTTACTCGAGCGACAAGCACCAGGATATAAACGACCAAAACGCCAATGATGACGCTAAAGCCCAGTATCATTTCAGTCATTGTGTCAGCGGGCATATCAAACGCCTTCCCCACGATTGGCAGCTTGAAGCCTTGCCAGGCGATAACGATGCCAGACCAGGTCTGAAAGCAGCAGGGTAAAGACAATCAAACTGCTGAAAAAAGCCAGTTGCATGCGCGGGGTCATGTTAAAGGCGCTCCCACCGTCACCGCCCATAGCAATCACCACGGGGTGGATGGTGCGGAACAACCTAATAGAGAAAAATGTCAGGGGCACAGTGGCGGCGCTGATGATAGCATATACTGCGCCTAACCGCGCCCGGGATTCAATTGTGTCAAGACTGCTGCGTAAAATGAAGTAAGCCAGGTAGATCAGCTCCATGATGGCAGTGGTCGTCAGGCGTGGGTCCCAAACCCACCAGGTGTTCCAAATCGGCTGCGCCCAGATCATGCCGCTCAGGATGGCGATCAGTCCAAATACCAACCCCACCTCGATGGTAGATAAGGACAGCCAGTCCCATTTTTCTTCACGGGTGATCAGATAACCCGCCCCCGCAGCGGCAGCCAGTAAAAAGCTGAGCATGCCAGCCCAGGCAGCGGACACGTGAAAGTAAAACACCTTTTGCACGGGTCCCATCACGCGTTCGGTCGGCGTGAAGAACAGAATTAAAACCAGAGCAGCTGGCACCAGAACAAGGCACAGGATATCTAAAAGGGTTAAGAGTTTTGGCTTTTTAGTCAAAATTACTCCTCTAATATTGTCTCAAAAAACATCAGTC
>JAXHUT010000044.1:0-2581 GCA_034189405.1 Chloroflexota bacterium | reverse complement strand
CTTAGCCATGCTGCTTGTTGTGACAGGCGTGATCATTGTACAGCTTAAAGGTCAACCGCCGCAGGATCCTTAATTGATTAGATGCCCTATTAAACTCCCCAACATTCATAAGTACTTCGTTTCATATTCACAACTTCTTCACAACATAACGATACTATCATTACTGTAAGGTCAACTTATCCTTACACGTAACACTAAAACTAGTAACAAGGAGATTAACCATGAAAAAATTAATGAAAAGTTTCGTAATATTGGCCGTTGTCGCCATTGCGCTCGGATCAGCCAGCGCCGTTTTTGCTCAAACGACAACCCCTGACTCCCCCGTCGGTTTCGGCAGCGCTGGGATCGGCAGCCGGGGGAATGGCGGCGGACGTGGAAATGGTGCTGCAATCCTTAACCAAACCCGTGACAGCATGGGGGATGGGCTATTGCACGATGCCATGATCGCTGCCTTCTCAGAAGCACTGGGCATTCCCGTTGATGATTTGGAAGTCCGACTTGCCAATGGTGAAACACTGGCTGACATCGCCATTTCAACAGGTCTGACATTTGAAGACTTCCGAACTCTTTTGAATGACGTTCGCACCCAGGTGCATGAAGAAGCTGCTGAAGATGGCTTGCTGCCCGGGTCACAGTCCGGCTGGATCAAGGATCGTCGCTCAGCCATGGGCGGCTTTGGTGCACGACGCGGCGGCGGACAGGGTCAGCAAGGCGCAGGTGACTGCCCTTATTATGAGACAATTGATTAGTTCTAACGAAGTTACACAAAGAGGATGCTGGATTTCAGCATCCTTTTTGTTTTAAGCAAAGCAAGACATTTTTAATAAAATAGCGTTTTTCATTAGACAAGAACAACTGTGGGCGTTTTTTAATCTATAAAGCAATTTATCTTGCATATAATTTGTCGATAAAAAAACACCTCAAAATCGGATCGTTTTGCTCAAGATGGGTTCACTTGTAATGCTTTAGCAAATTCTTCAATAGCGCCAATATGTTCGTCTGTACGCCCATATCCCTGCTCCATGGTGATCACAGTCATATGGGAGGCACCAGCCTCCTCCCAATCCTTGGCGATCTTTCGCCATTCCTCCGGGTTCCCGCTACCATAACGCAGCCGTGGTTCAAGCCCCAGTTCATCAAGTTTCCTGCCTTCGTCAGACAGATACCCTTCTAGTTTTGAAAGCGCTCCTGCAGCATCTTGAACACTGCGATAATTGGGGAGCCATCCATCTGCCATTTTCGCAACTCGTCGTAAGACCGGGTCCGCATGGCCGCCAAACCAAAGCGGGATCGGTCGTTGGATAGGAAGGGGATTGAGCCCGGCATCCGGGATCCTATGCCATTTTCCTTCAAAGGTCACCAATTCCTTTGTCCACAATTCCCGCAAAACCTGGATCTGCTCTTCAAACCGATCACTCCGATTGTGAAAATTTTTGTTCAGACTAACCTATTCAATCTGATTCCACCCCAGGGCGACGCCAAGTCTGAGCCTGCCGTTGCTGAGAACGTCAAGAGTAGCGGCTTGTTTTGCGAAGAGCGCGGTTTGCCGCTGGGGGAGAATGATGATCCCTGTGATGAATTCAAGGGTCTGGGTAACACCGGATAGAAAACTAAAAAGTGTTAGCGGTTCTTCAAAAGGGTCTTTGTAAGTATAGGGACCTGACCATCCTCCTTCTCGATCAGGGTTTGCGCCTAAAACGTGATCGTATGTCAACAGATGGTTGAACCCCAGGTCTTCTGCTGCCTGGGCAAAATCCTTGATCGCCTCGGGATCGACGGGGTATTCCGTCATCATGAAAACAACGCCAAACTTCATATTACCTCCAACAATAATTGTTGTTATTCATATTTTACCGATTTTCATTTAGGACGACATCAAAGAAAAAAATTTCTAAAAGAAACTTAAGGAACCTGTCGGCAGGGTCAACGCAATCAAAAATTGGATGTGAAACCAATAATTATGAATTCGGGTCAAAAACAATCACCTCGTATGAAAAATCCTGATCCAACCCCAAGATGATAAGGGTTTCAATTTCAAAAACACAGGTCATAGGCGCGCTTGTAATCCTTCCGTTTTACATACACCATGTAGACCACAGGCGGTTTTGATGCCCCCTTGTACATGGGCATATTTGACCGAGCATAAGCCCTCGAATCCAGCGCTGTTCCAATGGAACCCCTTGTGCGTTTTGTGCGGAGTTCATATTTGATAGCGTGTTGATCAAGCAGGTTCGTGACCCTTCTAATTTCCTCCGGGGATGTGTCAACAACAATTCTTTTCTTAAAGTAAACGTACATTCAAACCACCTCCACAATGTAAATTTCATTTTCTATATGAGAAAGATACAATCATAAACATCGTTTCTTACTGAGAGTATACAGCACTTTTATACACTCTTAAATAGAAAATATAGGGAACCTGAAAAATCTCTTATTGCCAAATATTCCTGCCATGATAGAAAATCGGGATAGGGGGAAACCTCTCGGCTCCCCCCTCCCACACCACCGGACATGCGGGTCCGCATCCGGCGGTTCGGCAAACATCAGGATTTCGTACTCCTTCCAGTCTTATTCATGGTCA
>JAXHUT010000438.1:0-3040 GCA_034189405.1 Chloroflexota bacterium | reverse complement strand
TGATAGAATGGGTCATATGTATTCTGAGTTAGTTACTAATCAGAGTCTGATTGAAGAAACAATCAAAGTTGAGGAGGAGAAATTCATCGGGACTTTGGGCACAGGAGGATTCAATCCTTTTTATTAAGATGGATAAAATTGACTAATCATGGTGGACGTGCTATGATTTAATTAGGATTTATCTATTTATTTGCACCTTAAAAGGAGTCGTTTTATTATGTCTGTTGAACTTATCTCCCGAATTATCGGGTTCGTACTCTTTGTTATTGTTGGCACTTTTTTAGGGGAACCTCTTGGCTCATTTATAAACGAATTTTGGCAAGCAAGCCCCCTGTCGACGATCAACTATCAAATTATCACGGCTGCTGTGATGGGGATCATCGGTTTTGTTATTGCGCCATGGATTTCCATTAAACCTGTTGATGCTATTCGAAAGCAATTGGGTAAATTATCTTCTCATTCGCTCTTTTATGGTTTAATGGGTTTGATTTTTGGTTTGATCATTGCAGCACTATTAGCCTATCCCATTTCATTACTTCCTCATCCCTTTGGCAGCATCATTCCATTTATCGCTGTATTGTTATTAGGGTACCTGGGGATTGTGCTCTTTGTCTCTCGAGAGAAGGATTTACAGAAAGTGTTCCGATCCTTTAAAAAAGGCGGTACCGACACAGAGGACAATGTTGATACCACCGGCCTTCAAGATACACGTCGAATCCTGGTCGACACCAGCGCCATCATTGATGGTCGTATCGCGGACATTGCAAAAACAGGTTTTATACCGGGTCGATTATTAATACCACGTTTCGTCCTCAATGAATTGCAATATGTCAGCGATTCCGCCGATAATTTGCGACGACAGCGAGGCAGACGGGGCATGGAAGTGCTGTCGGAATTACAGAAAGAGACAGCGGTACCTGTCACCATTACCGATATCGATGTGGAAGGTGTCCGTGAAGTTGACGAACGGCTGGTTGTCCTTGCAAGGCAGTTAAGCTGCCCGATCCTGACCAACGATTACAATCTCAACCGTGTTGCCGAACTGCAAGGTGTCACGGTCCTAAACATCAATGAATTAGCCAACGCGGTCAAAGCGATCCTGCTTCCCGGTGAAACCTTAGAAATGAAAATCATCCAGGAAGGCAAAGAATATGGTCAGGGTGTCGGTTATATGGAAGATGGCACAATGGTTGTTGTTGAAGACGGACATAAATACATTGGTAAATCCATCGACATTACGGTAACCAAGGTCCTGCAAACTGCGGCTGGGCGAATGATCTTCGCAAAACCTGAAAACGACTGATCCCCTAAATAAAATTGCAAGATTTGGAGGATGGTGAAAATGTCCTTAAGAGTCTATAACACCCTGACACGTGAAAAATCAGATTTTTCTACTATTGAAGAGGGAAAAGTCCGCATGTATGTCTGTGGACCAACCGTGTACGACAGCGCACACGTGGGACATGCCATGTCTGCCACGGTATTTGATGTTGTTCGCCGATACTTGATGCACCTCGGTTACGATGTTCATTATGTCATGAATTTTACAGATGTTGATGATAAAATCATCGCCCGAGCCAAACGGCTGGGTGTTGACCCCATTGAATTGGCTGAAAAATACATTGAAGAATACAAGAAGAACTTGAAGGATTTAAACATCCTTCCCCCAACGGAGCACCCCAGAGCAACAAACGAAATCGATGCGATCATCAAGATGGTCGCAGGTTTAATTGATAAGGGTGCTGCTTATGAAGTTGAAGGGGACGTCTACTTCAGGGTAGAGAAAGCAAAAGACTACGGAAAGCTCTCCGGACGCAAGCTCGAAGAGATGAATGCCGGCAGCCGCATCCGTGTGGACCAACGCAAAGAAAATCCTATGGATTTTGCCGTTTGGAAATCTGCCAAAAAAGGTGAACCGGCCTGGGACAGCCCCTGGGGTCCTGGCCGACCTGGATGGCATATTGAGTGCTCTGCGATGAATCTGCAGCACCTGGGAGACCAAATTGATATTCACGGCGGTGGCAACGACTTGATCTTTCCCCATCATGAAAACGAAATTGCTCAAACTGAGGCGATCACCGGGAAACCCTTTGCGCGTTACTGGATGCACAACGGCTTGCTCCAACTCAAAGGTGAAGCTATGTCAAAGTCAACCGGCAACATGGTAACCATTGATGAATTCCTTACAAAGCATACTGCAGATGTATTGCGTTTGATGATAATCAGCTCGCACTACCGCAGCCCCCTGACTTTTAACAATGCAGTCATTGAAGCCAACGAGCGTGCCCTTGAACGCTTGCTCTCGGCTAAAAAACCCGCAATGGAAAGCTCAACAGGTGCTTCACAGGACCTAATTCAGAACTTAGAGGAACAAGTTGAAATCACACGCAAGGGATTCTCCGAAGCGATGGATGAGGATTTCAACACTGCAGGTGCTTTAGGACATATCTTCGACCTGACAAGAATGATCAACCAGGCACGGTCCGGAGGTGCCACAGCACAAGAATTAGAAGCTGCCCAAGATCTTTTCGAAAAACTAACCGATGTGCTTGGATTGGTACTCGAACCCCCTGACAGAGCTGTTTCAAGTGCGGATGCTTTCATCGATCTTCTTCTCGACTTGCGCCAGGAACTGCGCACAAAAAAAGAATACCAGCTCTCCGATCGCATTCGGGATGACCTGTCTGAGCTCGGTGTGATCATCGAAGATACCTCCCAGGGTTCCACCTGGCATTGGGAGTAAATCTTGAGCGAATGGATCACGGGGCGGAATCCTGTCTATGAGGTCTTGAGGGCAAATCGAAGGAATCTGCATCATTTATGGATTGCGCAGGGTGCCAACCAGCAAGGACGTCTGAAAGAAATCATCCTGATCGCACAAACACAAAACATCCCGATTAATTTTGTCAAACGTTCTGACCTGGATGGTATTGACCCCCATCACCAGGCTGTCGCGCTTAACGTTGGCGCTTACCCTTACAGCGACCTTGAAAAAATAATCAAAAAAGCACAAGATCAAGGAGAGCCTATCTTTGCCCTG
>JAXHUT010000437.1:0-3856 GCA_034189405.1 Chloroflexota bacterium | reverse complement strand
TGAATGATTTTAAAGCTAATGGCTTCGGAATTGATGTGAGATTCGTAGGGCGGGATGTGGTTTTCATCCCGCCGATTTATCACAATTGACCAATAACTTATGGTTAGACAAGAAAGAAACTTAAACCTATGCTATAAATGGTGCGGTGAAAAACGCACCGCACCCACAAAGATTCACATTTGATTCAGAGGAATCTTTTTTTATCAATTTTCAACACCCTCTGTTAATAATACATTTTTTTGCTGAATGTAAAAAATCCCGCTGACGACAATAGCGCTAGCGGGATTATCACATGTATAGTTTGTGTTTATTGTTTGTCAGTCAATATCATAGGCTAAGTTTGCCGTTATCTGGATGGTTAAGGTGCCGCTTGAAACGGGTACCTCTCCTCCACCGATTGCCTCCTCTGCAGCAGCAAATTCTGGTCGCGGGATGATCCCGCCATTCTGATTGATGTTGATGCTGCGAATTTCACCCAATTTGACGCCAGCGGCAGCCGCGATTGCTTCAGCCTGTGATTTTGCATCTTCTATAGCCAGCTGCCGGGCTTCTTCAACGGCTGCTTCCCGATCTTCAATGTCAAAGGTGATGCCGTGAATGGTGTTTGCGCCCTCGGAAACCATCGTAGAGAGAACTTCACCCAGGGCGTCCAGGTCTCGCACAACCACGGCGACCGTGTTTTCAACGACATAGCTCCTTGTAGGGTCTTCTTCTTCGTTGGAGCGAGGCTCCTGCTGTTGATAGATGTTAAAGTTACGGGTTTGAATGTCCTTTTGTTCAACGCCCATCTCGATCAACTTTTGGATGATGTTCTCAGCAGTTTCAGAATTTTCGCGAAATGCATCGACAATTTCTGGGGATTGAGAGCGAACACCGATGTTGACATTGGCAATATCCGGCTTGATTTTAACCTTTCCCGTGCCAGAGACGTTGATTGTGTGCAGTGTATCATTATTGGAAGTGTTCAATGTGCCTGTACAACCGGTAATGAAAGCCGCAAGGGTGGCTAAAAGGGCTAGTGATAAGAATGTTTTCTTCATAAATATCCTCCTTACAAATATTTATCAACGGATCCTTTTGTGCGAGAGGCTAAACAATCAGCCTCTCGCGGTGTCAGGGGGGATGGATAATTTTAGTTAATCGAGTAAGTCAGGCTGGCTTCCATGGTGATGGTTAAGGTGCCGGCAGCGATCGGGACAGCAGCTTCTGAATAAGCACCGCCTATTGCGTCGTAAAGGGCGGGGGGTGTGCTGCCGCTATATACGCTGATGTTGATAATTTCACCAAGCTCAACGCCAGATTCTTCCGCGATGGCTTGCGCTTTTACTTTGGCATCTTCAATTGCCAATTTGCGAGCGTCCGCAATAGCGGTTTCGCGATCCTCAACGTCAAAGTTGATGCCGTAAATATTGTTTGCTCCGGCTTCAACCACACCTGTGAGTACTTCGCCCAGGCTGGTCAGGTCTCGAACAGTCACATTGACGGTGTTTTCTACCACAAAATAACGTCCTTCAATCTGCCCGGTCATGGGATCATAACGATCTGAGGGGTAAACATTGAAATTTGATGTCTGGATATCGTCTTCTTCAATGCCCAGTTCTTGCAATGCCCTTGAAATCCTGTTCGCCTGCGCCGTATTCGTGTCCAGTGCATCTGTCACGGCTTCTGCTTCTGATCGCACACCAATGTTGATGGCAGCAATATCTGGTACAACGGTTACCCTACCAGTGCCGCTAACGTTCATGGTTCGTTCTTTTTCCGGGACGGCTGGCGCAGCAGTGGGGCTGCAAGCTGCCAGGAGTCCGATAACGATCATGCTGATTATGAAAAGACTAAATTTTTTGTTCATTTTCCTGATCCTCCAAAAATAAGGTTATTAATATTTTTCAAGCTTTCAATCAATAGACGCACAGGGATGGATAAAAGTTCCAAAATATGCGTGTTATTTATGGTTATTGCCTGTTTTCAAGGTCTTTCAGATCGAGATGACCAAAAAGTAAGCAAGAAAGCACAAGCATGTGATGAATGTCACACGAAAAGTCACCATCGTTCTATTGACGACTCTCAGATTCTCAATTATTGTTAAGGCATCAAGACAACTGTGGAGCGGGCATGTTCTTCATTCAGGGACAACTGAGCGAGAACACATGCGGGGATTGGACCGAGGTTCCCGCTTATTTTTATTTAAAGTTGCAGTCCACAGCATTCAGTACCACTTGGAAATGTTTTATCAACCTCACCAAACCATATTAAATAGGAGAGACTATGTCAGAAAATACAAATGCATTTGCAATGGCTCAACAACAATTCGACCATGTTGCAGATCTCTTGGCCCTTGATCATCAGGTGCGCGAGATGCTGCGATGGCCAATGAGAGAATTTCATCTACGAATCCCGATCCGTATGGATGACGGCAGCATCCGTGTTTTCCAGGGATTCCGTGTGCAGCATAATGATGCCCGTGGACCGAATAAGGGTGGCGTGCGGTTTCATCCAGCGGAGACCATTGATACAGTACGGGCACTGGCGATGTGGATGACTTGGAAATGCGCAGTCGCGGATATTCCCCTTGGCGGAGGCAAGGGCGGCGTCGTTCTCGACCCAGCGACATTATCCGTTGGTGAAAAAGAGCGCTTGTGTCGAGCCTATGTTCGAAATCTTTGGCGTGAAATAGGTCCACGACGAGATGTCCCTGCACCTGATGTGGGCACGACCCCCCAGATGATGGGATGGATGATGGACGAATATTCCAGCATTACGGGGCAATACACCCCCGGTGTGATCACGGGCAAACCCGTTGGTGGTGGGGGTTCCCTTGGGCGCACACAAGCGACCGGCTCTGGTGTGATTTACACCATCAGGGAAGCCATGCAGCGGCTGAATATTGACTCAAGTACTGCAACGGCGGCGATTCAAGGCTTTGGCAACGTAGCGCAATATGCAGCCAAAGGTTTCATTGAGCACCTGGGCGGCAAGGTGATTTGCGTCAGTTATTGGGATCGCGATGATCGCAAAGCTTATACCGTCAGTAAAGTTGATGGGATTGATCCAGACTTCTTGATGAGCATCACAGATCAATACGGGTCAATTGATAAGGATGCCGCGGTTAAAGCCGGGTATGTAATTGAAGCGGGGGATGCCTGGATCAGCAAAGAAGTGGATGTATTGATCCCGGCTGCCCTTGAGGGACAGATCAATGGTGAAAGCGTCCATAATATCCATGAAGGCGTGAAAATCCTGGCAGAAGGTGCAAACGGCCCAACCACACCCGAAGCCGATGTGGTTCTAAAGGAACTGGATATCTTTGTGATCCCAGATTTCTTATGCAACGCTGGCGGTGTGACGACGTCCTATTTTGAGGGCGTTCAGAATGATATGAACTTTTACTGGACCAAAGAAGAAGTCCTTGAAAAATTGGATGATAAGATGACGCAGGCATTCGAAGGTGTCTATCAGATGGCACGCTCGCAGGGTGTATTTATGCGCGATGCTGCCTATATGGTGGCGATTGATCGCGTCGTCAAAGCGATGGAACTGCGCGGCTGGATATAAAAATATTGTTTTCGGAATCAAACCCCCGGCAAAAGGTCGGGGGTTTTGGTTTTAATCAGGGGTGCGCTAAAAGTTTGTTGGAAAAATACTGAAAGAAAAGAGCCAACCTGTGTTAGTATAGATGGTATACTACTATCTACGTAACAGGAGGCTCAAGATGAATTTTAGCATAAAAATGATCAGGACAACAGGAAAAGCTTTGGCAAAAGAGATGAAGCAGAGTGGATATAGTTCAGAAGACAATTTATATGATGTTGAAAACGGGATGCGAGAACTACTGGGGGAAATAGGGAAAGCAGGATTA
>JAXHUT010000436.1:0-3023 GCA_034189405.1 Chloroflexota bacterium | reverse complement strand
GATCTCGAGGATATTCATTATCCTGAAAGAACAACGTCCTTATATAATTCGTGATTTAGAATCAACCAAAATCCCATCTTTAAATGGAGTTTAACCCTTGACATCTAATAGCAGGTCTAATTCCCGATACTTCACCGCCACCAATGCCGCCAAGGCGGTTGTAATTGGGACGGCTGCAAACAATCCTAGGGAACCTACCAGTGTACGCACAATTTCTTCAGCGATGTATTCGAGGTTGATAGCCAAACCATAATTTACGTTTCGAAAAGAAAAAAGTAACAACATAGGTAAAGAGGCACCAGCATATGCGAGGACCAGGGTATTCACTGTTGCAGCTATATGATCTTGCCCGATATTCATGGCAGATTTATACAGCATTTTAAAGGTTTGATTTGGTTTATTCTTGTAGAGCTCAAAGACAACCGATGACTGTGAGATCACCAAATCATCCAGAACTCCCAAAGTGCCTATGAGAATGCCTGCCAGGAGCAGACTGCGAACATTCATCGTATTTTGGGTCATCTGGGAGATGTAGAACATATTTTCGTCCCCATAGCCCGTTAACCTTGTATTATTGACAAATATGAATGCCAAAACGCCTGTGACCACAAGCGCCAGTAAAGAACCCAATACTGCCACATGTGTTTTGACATTCCATCCGTAAATGATGTACAAACTAAAAGCCACAAAGAAAAAAGCACCTAGGATGCTCACAGAAAGCGGATCTTTGCCGCTTTGAATGCCAGGCAAAATGATGAGAATGATCACGGCTAAACTAAGCAAAATCCCTAATAATGATCGGACCCCTTTCCAGCCGCTGATAACCACGCTAACAACAACAAAAATAAGGAAAAGCCAAAATAAATTGCTTCGACGATCAAAATCAATAAAATGAGCGGAAAGGACCCCATCAGGCGTGGAAGAGATCGTGACCAATATCCGATCCCCTTCCGCCATCATGATCATATTGTTTCTAATCTGGCGGGTGCCATAATCAATCTCAAAAGGTATTCCTGCATATTTTCCTTCTTCAATAATGACAGAAAGAATTTGATAAGGCTGTCTGACTTCTCCGAGTGTGATCTCCCCTTCTTCTATGATTGAATCTACAACAGCCAACAACGTATCCGTGCTGTAACCAATTATTGTTTCTTCTTCCTCCGGTTCTTTGGTATATTCAAGAATTTTTGGTGTCAGCACAGCGGCAAGGATAACAAAGCCTGCGATACTCAGAATAATTTGAAATGTTTTTCTCGACATCAATCACCAATCCTCTTTGATTTGAATCCGTTTGGATTGTAACATTAATAATTCATCTGGCGTAACTTTTTTAATTCTTCTATCTTCAATTCCTGGACAAGGATAAATCGTCATTTCCGAGGAATGACCCAAGTTTCACAGTTCTAACCATCGTTTTTGATCTCTTGTGACTGCATCCGACGCAATACTTAGTGGATGCCATTGATTAATGGGTAAAATTTACACGAAGCAAAATACCCTATACGAAATCAGATTTAATATTGGGCATTAACACATTTAAATAATTGGGCAAGTTCCCATGATTCAAGATTCTTTATAAGCCTTAATTATGTAGTTCCAAATAACTTGTCCAAAGCACATCCAAAACAGATGATAGGCGTTCGTCCAAAGCATCCCCCTGGCTTGTTGTTACATCATCTGCATTATCAAATACAGCATAGGGGACATTCAAGCCGCGAATAACCAGCGTATTTTTTGTGTCTTTAATCAAGTCATGCCAATCTGTCTCGCGATACATTTTTTCAAGCTTTTCATCCGGCAAGCCATGTTCCAAAATGCTGTCGGGGCGATCCGGGTTGAAACGCTGGCGGTTCTTTCTCAGAGATTCTTCCCAGGGGACATCGATGTAAAGAATCGCTAATTTCTGTAAAATATCTTTGGAGAGATGCTCAAAAGCACTTTGATAACCACCATGTTCGGAACCGCGCGAAAACTCCAAAATGATCGTGTCCCCTTCATAATCCCGCATCTTTTTTTGATATTCCAGGCTAATCCGCTCAATTAATAAATCCCATAAGTATCGATATTTGAAATAACCCTCCGGTGTTGTGTGCAATCTTGGGTGCCCCATTCTTTCCAACAACGCATCTTCTTCAAACCAGGTCCACAGCATTGGAAAATCATCGATTTCATCAAATTCACCAACATGGAATCTTTCCTTTCGATTTTCTAGCGGTGTGTTTTTGAGAAAATTGATGATTTCACTTTTTCCGGCTGCCGGACGTGCAATCAATAAGAGAATTTTAAAAGTATCCATTTCTATCACCTCTTTTGTAGTATTTATTACCAAATAACTATACTTTAATTGTTCCTTTCAAAGCCTCAATATCCCCTTGGTACAGATAAAATAGTTGCAGAAGAAACATTTGGCTAATAAAATAGGGACTGAGGCCTTCATAAAAGATCACTGAAAGGATTAATCATGGAATGTAAGAAAGAACAAAATCTGGACCATTGTAATTGTACGTACACGCCTTGTTCTCGCAAAGGAATATGTTGTGAATGTATCAGCTATCACTTAAAAATGCGGGAATTACCTGCATGTGCATTTCCAAACAAGGCAGAAGCAAGCTATGACCGTTCTTTTGAACAATTCGCCCACCTTGTCAATGCTGGACAAATATAAAGATTAAAGCATTTATGTGCATGATAAAATTTTTATTAGCAGCCTTTAATAATTCTTGTATCATTCCTTCTTGTTAACGATTTCAACAAAGGAATTTAGAAGTAAAATAAGATCATGAATTGCGATGCGATCACATCCTAGTCCGTGAAGCCTGATAAACGTTTGTCTATTGTTGACTATCCCCATTGATTTTAGCTTAACAGATTCACCGACGGCTTTCTTCAATAAAGGAAAATAAGACTTATCGTTTTCTGCATTTTCCAAACCTGATGACGGTGATATCCACTCCGGACCTGTTCTCCCGATAATTTCTGCCCCTTTAAAAATCAAATCTTCCGTAAGATGTCTACAATTCAAT
>JAXHUT010000435.1:0-6909 GCA_034189405.1 Chloroflexota bacterium | reverse complement strand
GGTCATAGACCGCATGTGCACTCGCTTTTGGTGTCATGTCTATATTCTATCAGCCCTTCGGGCTGCCCGCTTTCATCCCCACAGCAAGCTGTGGGGTATTCAGCGGGATTTTTCATAAATTATTGCGTTGGCTGCGGTCTTGTTTTGTGGTTTAATTAAACACTGATGGAAAAATTAATATAAATGAGGATTGGAATAGAGAATGGTTGAAGAAAATAAAAAGAATTTACTGGTAGATGCCTCTGAGATCACGCAATATGTAAAAACCATTTTTGATATTGAGAGTATGACCACAGGCGGCACAAAACAAGGTTATCGTGTCCGTTACCTTGGTAAATTAAACACGCCCGATAGCGAGAAGGCTTATGATCAGCTTGCTGAATACCTGGCGGATTATGGTCTGACGCCCTTATTCAGGCAAAAAGAAGGCCAGCACGAGATTATCATTGTCGATGAACGCCCGGTATCACAGCCCGGTCCGATCTGGGTCAACTTGCTTTTATTCTTCCTGACAATCCTGAGCGTGATGTTCACCGGTGCCCAGTTTTCAGGGACCGAATTTGTCCAGCCGTTTCAGCTTTCCTTGATGGACTTTCTCAAATACCTTTTACAGGGATGGCCTTTTGCCCTGAGCTTGCTTGGGATACTGCTGGCGCATGAGCTGGGGCATTACCTGGTTGGAAAATCTCGAGGCGAATCGGTCACTTTGCCGTATTTTATTCCCATGCCCCTGAGCGTTTTTGGCACCATGGGTGCTTTTATCAGTATGAAGGAAATTCCTAAGAACAAAAAGCATTTGATTGATATTGGGGTTGCTGGTCCGTTGATTGGTTTGTTGGTGGCGATACCGGTGTTGTTCATCGGGTTGAATCTGTCAAACCTGGGTCCGATTGAAGCGGATTTGCCAGAAGGGTATCTTCATTTTATTGAAGGAAATTCCTTGTTTTATCTGGCTGCAAAATACCTCACATTTGGAAAGCTGCTGCCGCAGCCGGGTTCGTATGGTGATCTTTCGCCTGTTATTTATTGGCTGCGCTATTTTTTTACAGGTTCACCAGTTCCCCTGGGCGGCCTTGACGTCCAGATTCACCCGGTTGCCTGGGCAGGATGGGCTGGATTGTTCGTGACAGCCATCAACCTGATCCCGGCAGGGCAATTGGATGGCGGTCATATTTTATTTGTCTTATTCGGAAAGGAAAAAGCAAAGAAGCTGTACCCCTTGATTTTGGGTGGGCTTGTAATCATGGGTTTCTTTTGGTCAGGGTGGTGGTTGTGGGCAGGCTTGTTGCTCTTTTTTGGGCGCCGTTATGCAGAACCCTTAGACATGATTACCCCCATTGATCGTAAAAGAAAATTCCTGGGAATCCTTGCCCTGGTTGTATTTTTATTGACCTTTATCCCTGTACCCCTGGTGATCATTCAATGAAGAAATTTATAAAAACAGACAACATATCCTGGTTTTATTCCCTGATCAGCCTTTTGCTGATCTTTACACTTGCTGGATGCGCCAATCAGGCGACGTCAGTGCTTGAAACACCTGTTGTTGAACAACGTGAAACCCCCAAGCCCAGCGCAACACCCGCAAAAGAAACGGAGCAGCCGACACCAACTGAAGCACTTCCCGTATTTGAAATTGACACGGGTGACCTTGAGGGAACATCGATACGTTTTTTGCATCCCTGGTCGGGGGAGGCAGGTGCGGTTTTTCGGGATATTGCCAGGAAATTCTCTTTGTCTAACCCTTGGGGGGTCTGGGTAGACGCGGAATCCCACGGCAATGAAGATATCCTGATTGAAAAAGTCCAATCTGATCTTGAGAAAGGAGAGCTGCCCGGATTGATCGCCGTGCATCCTTATGCGCTCTCATGGCTGGAAGGCGATGCTTCCACGGTATCGTTGAATGGTTATTTTAATCATCCCGAATTGGGGATGGGTGAGGATGTGCATGAGGATATGCCGCAGGTGTACTTTGACCCGTTCACTGTGGATGGTGAACGGATCGCATTACCACTCGCACCACAAGCCATGGTTTTGTTTTATAACCAGACCTGGGCAGAAGAATTAGGTTTTGATTCTTATCCTGGGGATGAGAATGCTTTTAAAGCACAATCCTGCGCTGCTACAGCCGAAAACTTTGCTGATGAAGACCAGGAAAATGATTACACGGGTGGATGGTTGATGAACTTTGACCCAGCAGCCTTATTAAGTTGGTACACAGCCTTTGGAGGAGAAATAGCTGAGGGTGAAATGATTCGGTTTAACAACAACGCGGGTCAAATGGCTTTTGGATACCTGGAAAACCTGTATTCCCCGGAAGAAGGGTGCATTTGGGTTGGTCGGCAGACAGAGCCATACTCGTATTTTGCCAACCATTACGCCTTGATGTATGCGGGGACATTAAACCAGATCCCGCTACAATTGCGCTGGATGGCGCAGTTTGAGAACGAGGATCAGTGGACTGTGATTGGGTTCCCCGGAGCCGATGGGGAAGTGATGATGGTGGACAGCCCTGGTTTGTTCATTATGGAGAGTTCACCAGAGGAACAACTTGCATCCTGGTTGTTTGCCAAACATTTGCTGAGCGCAGAGGTCCAGGCGCAACTGGTGCAGAGCATGTTTACGCTGCCTGTTAGGGAAAGCGCGCTGGATTATCTTGACGATTTTGTTTTGGAATATCCGCAATGGATGAGTGCTTATGATAGGCTGGATCGGGCGCAGCATTTGCCAATTTCAGAAACCTGGGGCTATGCCAGGTGGGTTTTGCAAGATGGCATCAACCGCTTGTTTGCTTATGGAGCAGATCCGGTCGGTGACATCCTGGCGCAAGTTGATGAAATGATCGAATCTCTTGAAGGAGATGCGCAATGAGCGGTGAGAGAGCTGGGGTCACCATCTACACAGACGGCTCCTGCCAGGGCAATCCTGGGCCAGGTGGCTGGGGGGCAATTCTCCGGTACGGGAGGCATGAGCGGGAAATCTCAGGCGGTGAGAAGGATACGACTAACAACCGCATGGAATTACGTGCTGCTCTGGAAGCACTGCGGGCGTTAACTGAACCCTGCCGAGTGGTGCTTTACACCGATTCGGAATATCTTAAAAAAGGGATCACCTTATGGATGCCCAACTGGAAACGGCGCAACTGGCGTCGCAAAGGGGGAAAATTGGCTAATGTTGACCTGTGGATGAAACTGGATGAGGAAATTGCGAGGCATGACGTTCATTGGCGATGGGTTAAAAGCCACTCGGGGAATACTTTAAACGAACGCGTGGATCAGCTAGCACGCAACGCCATCCCAAAATAAATAATCTCTAGTTACGATCAGGGCTCGACAGGGTATCCAGCCGCAAGCCAGGCTTCGAAACCGCCCAGGATGGGGTTCGCCCTGCTAATGCCGTTTTGCAGCATAATTAACGCCGCACGGGCGCTTGTGTTTTCAGCCGGTCAGGTGCAATAGGTGATGTACCATGTGTCGGGGTCCAATTCGCCCACGCGACCTTCAACCTGGTCAATGGGGAGGCTGATCGCCCCTGCGACACGTTGTGATTGATATTCAGATTCGCTGCGCGTATCAACGATCACCGCTTCACCTGCTAACATCGCCTGGTAAGCTTCTTCTGCAGTGACCCTGGGGATTTCGTCCTGGTTTGTAATCTCACCCGGGTTGGAAATTCGCGCCTGCCTGATATTGTCCGCTAGGATCAACCCGACGATGCTTATCACGATCACGCCAGCAAAAAGAATGGTGGGTAATAAAGCCTGGTTCTTTTTTCTTTTCATGTAACTCCCTTTCAGGAAATTTTCTATTAATTATTTGAATCGACGCAGGCGGAGGCTGTTGGTGACCACAAAAATGCTGCTGAAGGACATTGCCCCTGCAGCCAGCATGGGGTTTAACAATCCAAAGGCTGCTGCTGGTATCAGGATGATGTTGTAAATGAACGCCCAAAAGAGATTTTGTTTAATGGTACGCAGTGTGCGCCGTGACAGGGCGATCGCTTTTGGCACACCGCGCAAATCACCGCTTATTAACACAACTGGCGCTGATGCCATAGCAACATCCGTACCGGTGCCAATGGCGATACCTATATCTGCCTGGGCTAAGGCGGGGGCGTCATTGATGCCATCGCCGACCATAGCGACCACATGATCCTGTGATTGAAGTTCTTTAACCCGGGCGGCTTTGTCCCCCGGTAAGACTTCTGCCAGCACGGTGTCGACGCCGACCTGCTGCCCGATGGCGCGAGCAGTTCTTTGGTTGTCACCCGTGACCATGGCAACTTCCAACCCCATTTCATGTAAGGATTCTATGGCGTTCTGCGATCCTTCTTTGATGGTATCCGCAACGCCGATCACACCGGCTAATCGATGATCAACAGCAACAAGCAGAGCGGTATTTGCGCTTTCTTCAAGTGTTTCCAGGTCATCAAATGCTGCCGTTAAATCAATGTGATTGTTTGCTAACAATCGACGGTTACCTACCAAAATTTGCTGGTCCTCAATCTCGGCTTTGACACCGTGCCCAGCAATTGCGGAAAACCCCAGGGGTTCGTTGAGGGCTAGTTCCCTTGCATTGGCTTCGGCGGTGACGGCTTCACCCAGGGGGTGCTCGCTGCCTTTTTCTACGGAAGCTGCCAGCCGGATCAGGTCATCTTCATTTCCGTTAAAATCATATCGGATAATTTTTGTCACCGCTGGCTGGCCGCGTGTGATGGTGCCTGTCTTATCCAGAACGACCGTTGTGATTTCGCCGGCGCGTTCAAGGCTTTCACTTTTTTTAATCAGGATGCCTAATTCAGCCCCTTTACCCGTACCAACCATAACGGCTGTTGGCGTGGCGAGTCCCATTGCGCAGGGGCAAGCAATCACCAGTACTGCCACGGTGTTGATCAGCGCACGGGTGAATAAGCTGACATCCGCATTGGCTCCTAATGGCACAAAGAAGTACCAGGCGATAAAGGTGATGATGGCAATGCCGATCACTACCGGTACAAAAATTGCGGAAATCTTGTCTGCCAGGTTTTGGATGGGGGCTTTGCTAGCCTGGGCTTGCTCCACCAGCTTGATGATTTGAGCCAAGGTTGTTTCTTTGCCAATTTTTGTCGCCTCAAATTTCAGCAATCCCAGTTTGTTGATCGTTCCACCGATGACGCTTTCGCCAGGTACTTTTTCAACGGGTAGAGATTCGCCGGTCAGCATGGATTCGTCCACGCTGGATCGGCCGTCCACAACCACGCCGTCAACTGGGATCCTTTCACCGGGATGCACCAAAACGATATCGCCGACTTCTACCTGGTCAACGGGTATTTCGACTTCAATGCCATCGCGCAGGATATAAGCTTTTCTCGGGCGCAGGTCCATCAAGCGCCGGATGGCATCGCTGGCGCCGCCCTTGGCTTTTGCTTCAAAATATTTACCCAGTTTAACCAGGGTGATGATCATCGCGGAAGTTTCGAAGTACACATGCCCTGGGATAAGCCCAAAGGTAATTGGGATGGAATAAAAATAGGCTGCGGAGGATCCCAGAGCAACCAGTACATCCATGTTGGCAGAACCGTTTCGGATGGATTTGTAACCATTGACGTAGTACTGCCAGCCAACATAAAACTGCACGGGTGTCGCTAAGGTCAGGAAGAGGATGTTCATCCAGCTTGCGTTTGCCAAACCTGGCGGCAGCAAGCCCATATCCCTGCCCATGGATAGGATGAATAATGGGACGGTGAAAATTAAGCCGATGATCATCAAACGCCGTTGTTCTGCAATTTCCTTCTGGCGTGCTTTAGCTTCAGCATCTTCCAGGGGGATATCCGTATCAAGGGTCTCAAAACCGGCAGACCGCATCACCCTTCTCAGGTCACTTTGGCTGACAACGGTGGGGATGTACTTGATCAGGGCTTTTTCACTTGCCAGGTTGACACTTGCTTCGATGACGCCTTCTTCTGCCATCAACACCTTTTCCAAACGGCGCACATCGGATGAGTCAGCCAGGTTTTTGATGCCAAGGGCGGCTTCCCCCATGGCTATTTCATAACCAGCGCGCTGCACCCGGTCGATAAAATCGCCTAGATTTGCTTTTTGAGGGTCGTAACTTACAGCAGCTCGTTCTGACGACAGGTTGACATTTGCAGAATCAACCCCATCGACCTTTTTAATGTTGCGTTCTACGGTTGCAACACAATTTGCGCAAGTCATCCCCAGTATGGGGAGGGTCAGGTGTTTTTGTTCTGTCATGATGAATTGTTAACCTGCAACAGGATAGTTGATTTCTGCAAGGGTGTCTATGATGATCTGCTCTGTAGCCGGCTCATCAAAAGTAACCTTCACAAGTTGAGTCTGTACATCGGCTTCCACTTCGGTGACACCTTCGATCTCTGAAAGTTCCATAGTGATCGTGTGGGTGCAGTGTTTGCAGGATATATTGGGAATAGAATAAGTATGCGTTTTCATTTTGTGCTCCTTTATGATTTTTAAACTTTGTTAGCGGCTTCGAATACTTCAGTGATTTCATTCAGCACCCGCTGCCTTTCATCAGGATCATTTCCCTGGGCAACGGTTAATAAACATGTGTTTAGGTGGCCGTCCAGGATTTGGGCGCTGATTTTGTTGAGGGCTGATTGCACAGCCTGGATCTGGCGAATGACATCAATGCAATACTGGTCTTCCTCGAGCATACGTTGGATGCCGCGAATATGCCCTTCAACAGTTTTCAAACGTTGGATATTGTCTTTGTGATTATGCTTCATTCGCTTCTCCATATACCCCTTCCCGGTGGGGGCGGGGTAATCTGTATAAAGTCTACCAAGTTTGTCACATTAAGTCAATAGTCCTCACTCCTAAAACGAATAGATTTTTGATCCCATGGTCACGAAATATTACCCCCTAGCCCCCCGCAGGCAGGGGGAATTAATTTA
>JAXHUT010000434.1:0-3240 GCA_034189405.1 Chloroflexota bacterium | reverse complement strand
TATGTGATACTATACTCAACAATTCAGAAGCCTTCTCGCTTCTCAACCTTGCTATCCCACGAAAAGAGGAGGTGGTGTACAATGTTTAGTAACTTAACAACGGCTGTGGCACCACTCCTCGGGAACATTCGATAATTGGTGCTACGGCCAAAGAACGAGGAAAGCCGCCCGTTATGCGGGCGGCTTTCTTTTAAGCTTTTACAAAATCATATCATTTGCAAAAAAATCATTACAATTATGAGTCTCCTGAAAAAAAGGGGACCGCTATATGTGAAGCTTTTTACAGTGGATTCACTATTGTCCTGGCACAAACCGCCATCATAGTTGACGATGCCCGCCATTTGAGGGAGTTCAAAAAAGGCTGGCTAATACCTACTCAATTTTAATAAACCACATGTGGCAGGTCCCCTGAATCCGGTAGTAATACCAGCGGGCCACAAAGCTTAGCTAGGTGCGACGTGACCAGCAAAATCATCTCATCCCAACCAGCGGGAAAACAAAACGGATGTGCTACCTCAGGATCGCCAGAAAAGTCTTTAACCACCAGATTTGCCCAATATACATCCACCCGTGATGTGATTACGGCTTCCCATGCTTTATCAGAAACCAGGTAGGAAACACGAATGCTGCGAATGTTATCCAGCACCTGGGCGATCTCGAGGGGTGCAGGATTTCGTCCGGGAGGCGCAGTATCAGGAAGGGGCAGGTCAAGATGATCCAGCCACGCCATCGTCGCCGGGTCTTGCATACAATCATAAAGGGTCACCACATCATAGAGCGCTGTTTGCATGATGACTGGATTATACTCAGTCCTTATGGGAATTATTACGCTCGACCTAACCGTCGTGTCCTTGGTGTGGTGTCAGAACCTGGCATTCGACCAAATCCATTAGCAAAACGCTTGCATTTTCAAGGGCGAAAGGTGCGGATAAACCATGCCGTGATTCTTTCTGAAAGCATATCAATGAAACCAAGGATTTTTCCCCACAGCATTTGAAAAAATCCTGCAATCCCCACCCAAAGGTTTGAAAAGAAGGCTGCTATTTCCTCCCAAATCTGGACGAAGAATTGCGCAATCTGATTCCAAATCCTTGATCCAAATGCGGCAATTTTCTCCCAGACCATGTTTGCAAAATCTACGATCGTTTCCCACAGCATTGAAAAGAACGCCTTAAGAATGTCTTTATAATGCCGCAATGCAAAGTCTTTTTGAGTGATGGCATCCTGCGTCATAAGAACGTCCATTTCCTGGCTTTGATAGAAATCCTTTGCCGCTAAAATAGAAACACTTTCCTGATCCTGGGTCAGGGGTTGAAATGCCCAGTAAAAGGCATCAGGGAGATTCGTGTCCTCAGGTGTCTCTTTTGTCTCAATAAAATAACCGTCCCTTGAAACCGAGGCACCATCCGCAGGCAGTCCAGTCACCGCGTCAACCACAAACCCAGCTAAAACACCGCCGGATTGAGCTATGCATGGTCCAGTTTCGAAAGCCTGATCACGCAGGGTCGTCAACGCATCAACAGGACTGTATCCTGGCGCATCACAACTTGCTGCCACCTGGATTGCGTAATCTCGCACTGCGTTCTGCTCACTAAAAACCAGTCTGGTTTCATTGATCGACTGATAACCCTGGATTTCCGGCCTAATTTCCAGGTCATAAAGCACATCCCGGTAAACTTTCAGTGTATAGGTGCCGTCAAAGGGGTCCGTGTACACAACCGGGTTGTGATGATCAGACACAAGGCTGACCCTGGCATAAAGCGGGTAGCCATGACCGCTGCCGTCTCGAATTGTGCCAGACAGGAGGATCATTTCCTCGCTGTCACCGCAATAGTTTTGCGCTTCTCGTACGGCGGAAATGACATCGATTTCTCCCCATCCTGTAGCATGATTGGGCACATTCTCCGTGCCTTCATCGCCGTTACCTGTTTCATAGGGGATGGGCACAGCTGATTTCTCAATCAGGTTTTCAGTCTGGGCATAATCGCCAATCAGACAGCTGCCCGCTTGCCACATTAAGGTTACTAAACCTGAAACATGCGGCGCGGACATTGAAGTACCGCCCCAATAAGCATAATCCTCATCACCAGAGCTAACCGAAGACCGGATGTTGACGCCCGGTGCCACCACCTGCGGTTTGATCCAAGGGTGAGGTGTACCATTAAGGGTGTCCGGGTCATCCGTAGGACCCCAATTTGAAAAACTGGCATATTGTCCATCATCAGCCCCCGTAGAGCCGACCGCGGTTACATTATAAGCACGCGCCGGGCTGCCAACAGTGCCCAATCCAGGTGGCAGTTCATAACCGCAATTGCTGGCGTTCCCATTAGCAAAAACCGGGTAAATGCCAGCGGCAAGCCAGGCATCTATCGTCCCCTCAAACCAATCGTTATAAGATTGACTGCAGTTTCCCCAGGAATTATTGACCACATGCGGCCGCAAATTGGGGTTGTTATTCCCCCTGTCCTGATCCCAGGGTGCGAGCATAAACTGCCCACATTCCAAGAAATCCCAGCCTAAACCGCTGCCATTTTTATCAATCGCTTTACAAGCCATCCACTGCGCTTCCGGCGCGACACCAATCATATTTCCGGATCCATCTTCACCAACCATAATACCCGTCGTATGACTGCCGTGACCGTGATCATCATAGGGCGCAACAGAGCGGTTCACGGTATCCCACCAGTGAAAGTCGTGAGAAAAATAACCCTCATGCGAATATCCCCGGTATTGGTCCTTGAGGGCTTCATGGGTGTAGCGCACGCCGGTATCAATACTGCCGACCACAAATCCTTGGCCAGTGAAACCAGCCGACCAGGCATCATCCGCATTAATATGGATCTGGTTGGGTGTGGCTTGTCCCAATACTTCCGGCGCTTCATCAATCACACCGCCAATTGGGTTTGCAAGGGAAATCAACGGGACAGATTGAATGGATTCGATTTCCAGAAATTTGATCAAACCGTTAAAGGCTCTGGCGCTCGAATCATCAACAGCGATCACGTTATCAATCCAAAATGACTGGTAGGTCACACCGTGTTTATCAAGATATTTTCGCACCTTTTCCTGGGACTTTTCAGCCTGCGCCACAAGCGCTTCATAGACATACCAGCCCCGCGTTTCCCAGGGCAGCTCATAAGCACCGCTGAGATCTGCCTGCTCCTCAAAATAGATCAGGAAATCCAGTTCGTCGGAAACCTTAGCTGCTGATTTCAATGCGGGGTCAACCACCGGTGCTGT
>JAXHUT010000433.1:0-7817 GCA_034189405.1 Chloroflexota bacterium | reverse complement strand
CTACCCCCTCCCTGAAGGGAAGGGGGTAGGTATTGTTTCAGTCAAAACACAAACCAATCGCTATCAGCTATCAGCAATAAATATGCCCTCAGGTTATGGGTATAATGGTAGCATCGAACAACGAGAGGTGAATATGACAAACAAGGATTTTCTATCAAAAACACTCATCCAGGAAATTAAGTCGGCAAACAAAGCAAAAATAGTTAAGAAAGTTAAGGTCGGGAAAACCAACAAAATGAATGAGCTGGTTTTCTTTATCAAACCAGAACTCCTCGATGTCGCGGAGGAGCAAAAAATCCTCAACAGCTTTGACCTGATACAGGAAAAGTTTGAGGATTTCAATGTTGATATCCACGGCGCTGTAATCGTACCGGGTGACACCCTGGACAAATTCGGTATCATGAACCGCCATTACGGCTTTATCAACCAGCTTTCCAGACTGGCATCTTCCCTCGTTAATGAAGATACCCGTCAACAGATATTTCAAATCTTGGATATCAAAGCGCAGGCGGATTATAAAATCCTGGGCGGTCATGAATTCCTTGAACAATTCAATACGGATGTGGAAACCTTATCCGAGATCTGGTTCGCGCAAAAAGCAAATAAACTACGCAGCGGATTTTATTTCATTGGGGATACTTTCCAGGAACAGCCTATCATCCTGGTAAATGGCTTTCACCCCTCTCAATTACTGCACTTCACCCGGGAAGACCACCGCATCCTGCTGATGCTGATCCACACCGATACGGACTGGTACGATCTTAAATTTGAATTGGTGGGTGACACTTTCCCCGAAAAAGCCAAACCAAAATCAATTCGCGGGTTGTTATATGACGACCCTGCGCGTTATGGGCAGTCAGAAGTTGGCATCAACACCAACGGGGTACACCTTTCCGCCGGCCCCTTTGAGGCAGCTTATGAGGTGGTAAATTTCTTCGGACCCTTGATTGATCTGGACCCGGAGAAAACGCCACCGTTGGTGATTGCCAAAGCCGTTGAAGCGGGCATTTCACAAAAACAAGCGCTTTCCTTTTTGGATAATCCAGCCCTTGCGGGAAGCGACTTGTTTTCTAAAACTGAAAACATGAACACTGAGGAAGCCATCGCTCTTGCCAGGGAACATTTTGACTGAACAAATTTTAATCGAAGATTTTTATAAAGGAACATGATGAAATCTATTAAAGAAACCCATTTATACCGAGAAATCCATCAACAACCTGCTTTAATCCGGAAGCTCGTAAACCATCCCCAGGAACCGATTAAAGCCTTAGCAAAACAAATAAAAGACCGCGGGATCAAGCACATCTTCATCGCTGCACGCGGCACAAGCGACAATGCCACTCGCTATGCAAAATACCTCCTTGGGGCCCACAATCGGATGGTCGTCAGCCTGGCTGCGCCCAGCCTGTTCACCATTTACGGTCAGCCCCCTGATCTTTCAAATACGCTGGTGTTAGGGATCAGCCAAAGTGGAAAAAGCCCGGATATTGTGTCCGTGTTAAAGGAAGGACAGAAACAAGGCGCATTAACTGCTGCAATCACCAATTTTCCAGAATCTGATCTTGGTAAAACGGCAGATATTGTGTTGGATTTGCAAGCTGGCGAAGAATTTTCACTGGCAGCGACGAAAACCTACACCACAGAACTGACTAGCCTTGCCATCCTTTCTGCAGCGTTTGACGACACAAATCAATTACAGGAGGATCTCAAAGCTTTGCCTGACAAGATCGATTTGATCTTCGAAAATGAACCCCTCTTTGACGAATTAGCCGAACGTTATCGCTATATGACCCATTGCGTAACCATTGGTCGGGGTTTTAATTTCGCTTCAGCTTTCGAATTCTCCCTAAAATTGAAAGAGCTCACCTATACTATTGCCGAGCCTTATTCCAGTGCCGATTTCCTTCACGGACCGATTGCCCTGATGGATAGAGGCTTTCCGGCTTTTGTGTTTGCTCTTGAAGGTAAGATGATCGCTGAAATGGAAATGTTGATTGAAAAAGTGCAGAATCGTTTAGCCGAGGTGATACTGATCAGCAATCATCCCGGGCTGCTGAAAATGACAGAACACACCATGATACTGCCATCAGGTATACCGGAATGGCTCTCCCCCATCCCTGCCATTCTCCCGGCACAGATGTTTGCCATGTATCTGGCACACACCCGCGGAATTGACGTCGATAACCCACGCGGTCTGAATAAGGTCACAGAAACCTGGTAACTAACAAAAAACGCCGAGGGCAAGAATAAGTTTCGGCGTTTTTTCTGTTTAAAATTTAGACTTCAAACATCATGCACAATCAACTCGTCTAAATTGCGTTTCGGGACGTGGTGTACCCCATCCGCATCCCGGTAATACGTCACTGAGCCATTCTCACCGATCGGTTCAGTCACAACCATTTCGGCTGGTTTCCCCAGCGCAAGGACAAGCAAAATTTGATAACGCTTCGGGATCCCCAAGGATTGATGCAGCTCCTCTCTTTGAACAGACGCAATCATACAACTTCCTAATCCTTTTTCGGCAGCACCTAAGCGCATCGTTTGGGCTGCGATCCCATGGTCAACGCCAAAGTTTAGCTGAATCTCTGTATCGCCTAAAATGATGATATACGCGGCTGGACGCTCCCCTTCTTCTGGTCCATCCCAATCCTTCAAAGAACCTGCCCAGCCTAAATGCGGGAAGATCTTTTTATTCATTTCCGGCGTATTGCTCAGCCAGAACTTCAAAGGCTGCATATTATTGCTCGTCGGTGAGTATTGCGCCAAACGCACCAGGCTGCGCAATGTTTCACCATCAACGGGTGATGATTGGTCAAATCTTCGAGTGCTACGGCTCTTTACGACCAGTGTCTTGAGGTCCATGTCTTTTTTTACTCCTTGTACTTTAATAATTGCTTTTTTACCCGCTTATCATACGAATGTTGTCGTACCTGCGGTCTTTGACCGGAAAAATGATATGACTTCATTCGGAGAATCTCACCATCCCACTTTCAACACGCCAAACATTATGCCCCTCTACAAAGTCTTCTTCAAACATAGATAAATCCGTTGAGGTCAATATCGCCTGGTCGCATTCAGACAGGGATCTTAGCAAATCTGATCGCCGCTTGGTATCCAATTCCGACATGATCTCATCCAAAAGTAAAACCGGCCATTCCCCCGTGCGCTGACGCAGCCAATTCACCTCAGCAAGTTTGAGCCCCAGTAAAGTCGTCCGTCCCTGCCCGCGTGATCCATAGTCCCCTAAATCGACCTGGTTGCTTAAAAAGCGTAACTCATCGCGGTGGGGACCGATGGTGGTGACACCCCTAGCAATTTCTTCTCGCTGCAGCTTCTTTAGGGCTGAGAGCATCCCTTGTTCAATTTCCTCAACATCAATGCCTGAGCGATCTGCCACAGTGGAGATTGTCAGGGCCATTTGATCCTCTGGTACTGCAAGCGGGTCATAGGCTGGCTTGTAATCCAAACGCAAAACTTCTTTTCCATCCGTTAAGTCATAATGCAGACGTTTGGCTTCATCTTCAATCTCACGTATTGTGCGAATACGTTCTTTCATGACAATAGCACCATGACGGGCTAACATCCCATCCCAAACTGCCAATTGCTCCGGATCCCCCCCCCTCTCAGCCAGTTGTTTCAATAAAGCATTCCGCTGAGCTAAAGTCTGGTTGTAATCACTAAGATGTTTCACATAACGGGGCGAGACCTGGGATATGATCATATCCAGGTATCGGCGTCGCTCAGATGGACCCTCTTCTATAATCCTCGCCATTTGGGGAAGAAACATCACCGCGTTAAACTGCCCCACAATCTCATTTATCCGATGTTTCACCCCATCCATCAGCACTTCTTTACGATAACGCGTGCTGCCGTTGTACCCATTGGGCTCCCGGATCAACCGCACCTCCAGCCTGTGGTCGCCGTCATTTCGCGTAAACTCCCCCACTATCCTGCCCACAGTGAGCTTGTTTTCCGGTAGTGTGAAATTTATCAATTGTCGGTCCGAACTGGCATAAAAAGAGGTAAATGTAGAAAGAAAATAAATCCCTTCCAATAAGGTGGTTTTACCCTGCGCGTTCCCACCCACTAATAATAAGATTTCCCGGGGGATATCCAGATCCAACCGGGAAAATGTTCGAAAATTAGTCAGCGATAGACGTTTTAAGTACATTTCTTACTAAATCGTATCCAAATCTTCGTGTTCAGGTTTCCAGATATCCTCTGCGCGGTCTGTGTACAAAACCCCATTGATATGATCGATTTCGTGTTGAAAAATGCGCGCAAGCCATCCCTGGGTTCTAATTTTGACTGGTTTGCCATGAATATTCTGTCCACGAAGGGTGACTACACGGGATCGATTCACTCTGCCCACAACGCCTGGAACAGAAAGACAACCTTCAACACCAGGGACCTTGTCATTGGATTCTTTGATAATTTCAGGATTAATCATGACATATAATTGCTTTGGTATACTTTCATCCGCTTCATCGCCAAACTCAACAACAATTATCCGCTTTGAGATGCCAATTTGTGGGGCTGCTAAGCCTACGCCGGGTGCTTCACGCATGGTGTCAACCATATCGTCAACCAATTTTGCCAGATCGTCGTCAAAAACCTCAACGGGTTTGGCGTCCTGGCGTAAAACCTCTTCTGGAAATATTGTAATTTCTCGTATTGTCATAATCTTTCTCCAAAACAAATTTTACCAGCTTGAGACAGAAAATGGAATTTTATATTATGAAACTACTGCAAAAAGCCTTCATTGCAAAGGCGTTTTTTAACAGACTTTATCATCAAATTTCAAACAAATTTCTTATTGCGGATATATCATCAATCATTTTGCCTGGTTTTTCGATGGTAACTGGCAATCCATTCTGAAACGCGTTCACGCTCTGAATCAACCTCGAATTGGCGAATTTTGTCAAGACGTTCGCCCATACGATAAAAGATGTCCTGTTGAACTTCTGAGGGATTGTACACATGGTCAAAGGTCAACCGAGTATTGCCAACAGAAATGTAAACCGTTCCAAAATTAAATAAAAAGCCCCAAAAACCCAGACGCTCATACTCAATGCTGAGAACATTTTCTAAAGGCGCAGAACGCCGCCGCTCTTTCCCCAGCGGTTTCCGATCAATATCCAGGATCTGATCAAAGGTTATCCTAAAAATGTCGTTTCGCCAGTCAGCATACTGATAAAGGATCCAAATAAAGCATACAAAAAACGCAATTATTAGAACAACCAAGGTGGCAGTTATTGGAAGAAAGGATAAAACGCCACCCAACCTGGCAACAATGCCCCCGAGGGAAAAAACCATTAGAAGAGCAGGGAGCCAAATAGCTTTGATCAGGATAAACCAATGTTTTCGATAGGTGATATCACCGCTGTCCTCATATCTTAATCTTATAAAATCGGAGAAAAGCCAGGTCAAGAAACTCGGTTCTTTTATCACTTCAGATACCAACTGTTCATTTTTTCCAGGGTTGACAAGAACATTACGTTTTGTATCCTCGTCATGCCGCCATGGCAAATCTAATTTTTCGTGGAGTTTTTCAGCCATTATTTGCGATTCCTGTCGACGGTCAAAGGTTTCAGCACGATGCCAGTAGGCTTCGATCATGCTACTAATCGCGTTTGCATGGGCTAAATCACGCAGACGGATGGTTCCAACATAGGTTTGGACAACCACATCTGCAAAACCAAACACACTTCCCAAACGGGAACGATTAAGCCCCACAGACATAATCGTGCGCAGGGGTGCTTCCTGGCGACTCTCGTAAATAAAGGCGACTTTTTCAATCCAAACGACCCGCTTATTGGTCACAATGAAATAATCATTACGCCAATCAAAATATACCCAAATGCCCCATAAAACGCTCAAAAAAGCCGTAATTCCTAAAATAATCCAACCTGAAATCCCTTCAGGGGACCAGCGATTTTGGATAAGCAAAGATGAAAGAGTCCCCACCAATAATAAGGTCAGCGGCGGTATCATTTTTTGCCATAATCTTGCCTTATGCCTGCGTGTGATAACATGCACATATTCATCATCTTGAAGCCAGGGTAACGAAACCTGGGTTGACAATAACTTGCTTTGTATCAATACATCAAGCTTGTCAATAATTCCGGGGTACTCTTCCTGAAGATACACAAAGTGATCCACATACAAAACCAATAAGGTCGTTTCACACTCAGCTTCTGCGCTGTAATAACGAGGGTCATCAAACAACAAAGCTTCTTCTCCAAATAAATCCCCCTGCCCCAGTTCGGCAAATGAACCCTGTTGTTCATCCTCATAAAGCTCCAAGCGGACGCTACCTTCATAAATGATATACATAGCTTGTGCAGGGTCATCACTATCAAATATTAATGCCCCAGGAGGGACGTGTTTAATTTGAAATAAACCCGCCCATCGACTCAGATCCAAATCACCAAGGTGACTGAATAAGGGCACGCGCTCAAGCAAGTCTATGATATCGCGAGATTCAATTTCCATACCCCAAGTATAAAACATGTTGGGGATTTAATAAACAATGGATTAAAATTGATAGAGGATCCAATCAGAGAAATTTTGTTTATAATTGATGACATATAACATATTATTATATGTTTACAAATATGATAATATATATCCAGTTAAAATTCTGACAAACGTAGGTATTCCATGAAGTGCAAAAACTGCCAATCTGAACTCGGCCATGCAGACCACATTTGTAAAATCTGTGGCACACCTGTACCCGTTAACCCAGCACTGGAAGATTTATATTTTTACCGTTTAGCAGCAAATGCACCAAGCGCATTCGTTCAAAAGATGCGCGCTGCTCCTTATATGACAACGGAACGGCGAAAAGTTACTGCCCTGATGCTTTCCATTGCAAATGTGAAGGACTTCACCGTATCCATACCTGAGAAAGTACGCACCAAATTATTAAATCAAACTCTCGACCATTTCTCAAAAATAATTTTTGAATATGAGGGCACAATTGCCAAATTGTGGAAGAATACAGTTTTGGCATTTTTTGGTGCCCCAGTCAGCCATGAAGACGACCCTCTGAGAGCAGTCCATGCAGCTGATTCAATCCTAAACGAGGTAAAGAACATCAGCCAGGACATTGCACCCTCCTATGGGATCCCCTTACAGCTCCATGTCGTCCTGAATACTGGTCCAATCCTTCTTGGAGAAGTAAAATCCAACCTAAAGTTTGATTTTCAATCAACGAATGAAACCCTTGAATGCCTGGATTGGGCTATCAATGCAGATATACCCAGGTGCGAAGCACTTTTGTTTGATACCACCTATTTCTTTCTAAAGCCTTTAGTGAAATGCACTTCCCTGGATAAAATCCTGTGCAACGATGGAAAGGAATCCATCCATCTTTGGAGGTTAGATCAGATCTCCAATTACCAAAAAAACCAACAAAAACTGAGCACATTGCAACAAACGCCTATGATCGGGCGAACGCGCGAATTGGATTTATTGCTTGAACTCAGCGAAACGCTTACTGCCGGGCTGGGTCGGGTTGGGTTAATTCTTGGCGACCCGGGGATTGGTAAATCAAGGCTAATCCTCGAATGGAAACAGGCGGTGAAATCTCACACCCAGCCCAACCCCATACGGTGGATAGAAGCCCACGCACTGTCCTTCGGTCGAGAATTGGCTTTCCATCTGCTGAAAGACCTGGTACGCCAGTCCCTAAACCTTTCAGAAACGCCATCAAAAAAAGACATTAAAAATGCACTTCAATTCAGTCTGGCTGTAAATGATGATAAAGATGACGTGTCAACCCCACAATACCTGCTTCATTTGCTAGGCATTCC
>JAXHUT010000432.1:0-2609 GCA_034189405.1 Chloroflexota bacterium | reverse complement strand
CATCCTGATAGTTTTGCGCTAGTTTTTTTAAGGCAGCGCAGATGTCTCTAATAGGCTGACCAAAATTCTCGCGGCGGTGGGCTGTTACCAGTACCAACCGGCGTTCACCGGAAGTTACATCTGCACGATCAAGAAGGTTGATGGCTTCCGGTGGTGGTGTTTGCTGCGTGATGATGCGCAGCGCGTCTATTGCCGGGTTACCGGTTACATTGATGATTTCCTCTGGGATGCCTTCCCGTAATAAGTTTTGACGATTCTTGTCGGTAGGTGCAAAATGCAAGTCCGCAACCACCCCTGCAATGCGTCGGTTGACTTCTTCGGGGAAGGGCTGCCATTTATCATGGGTTCGCAATCCGGCTTCGACATGCCCGACCCTGACCTGGTTATAAAACCCTAAGATGGCAGCGGCCATGACGGTTGTGGTATCGCCTTGAATCAGAAGCCAATCGGGTTTAGTTTTCTTAATGACCGGGTCAAGCTCATTGAAGATCCGGGCAGTTAGTTTAGATAGGTTTTGGTCATGACGCATCAAATCAAGGTCAACATCTGGTTCTATTTTAAATGCAGCCAGGACCTGGTCAAGCATTTCACGGTGTTGCGCTGTCACGCAAGTACACAGCTCAATTTGATCCGGGTGTTTTTGTAATTCTTTTATTACCGGTGCCAATTTAATAGCTTCAGGGCGGGTGCCGAAGACAACCATTACAGACATTTTAGGTTTCATGAAATCAATTATACTTTAAGCTGTAAAGTAAAAACTTGGGTTAATCTACCCTTCAGCAATACGCATGCTGCTGCGTAATTTTTTACGACTTTTTGACTCGCTTATGCTATACTTTAATCGATGTCATGTGTCTATCATTGCTTTGTCTATGTATTGTAATTATGGCTTGATATTTTTACAACGGCGAATGTTTCGGGATTGATGCTCGATTGAACGGAAGGCAGCCGTGGGAGAGAAACCTAAAAAGTTAAACAGGACACCAAACGTGATGGCATTATATTCATTATTAAATAAGATCAAGCAAGGAGTAGAAAAATGAACGAGTCCATCCTTGGTTGGGGGCTGATTGGCGTGGCAATTGTTCTGCTGGTTGTCTTCACCTTTCGTTTTAAAACTGGCAAATCCTATAAGGTTCGAAAGAATACCCAGATTGAGGGATTGAACACATCACGGATTGCGAAAATTGAAGGGGGCTTACATCGAACGATTGTCCTTGGTCATCAATTGTCGTCGTCATCTTATCCCGGTTTAGGGCTCAACAGCCTAGCGATTATACCCGGCATCCTTGACCCGGAGACCCTGGCTGATGGGAAGTTGGATATCTCGACATCTCAAGGCTCGTTAATGGTATTTGCAAGACAAATTGTTGAAAACGCCTATCAGAATGGTTTTTCAAAAGCTTTAACCCAACGGCGCGTTAACACCGTGTTACCCGGACCGACGGCTTTTTCTAATATCGCCGGGTTGGTTTGTAAATTGGGCGTGCAACCGCAGCACGGTTTGATCTTAATTGGAGATTTTGGGCCGGAGGTTTCTTTGTTGAGTGAGGTAAGCGACTCAAACAATGGGGATGTCTTTGCTGCAGCAGGGACAATTACTTCCCAAGCTGCACTTTTTCCTCAAGTTGAGCACCTCGTCATGGGTGAAGACGGCTTTATGCTGCCCGGTTTGCTCACGCCTTCCCCGGGTAGAGATGCAGGTTGGCTAACAGAGGACATCCTGCGGGTAGCCCTGATCGTTATGATTATTGCAGCTGCTATTTTGAAAATGGTCGGTGTCTTATGAAAAAAATTCTTGCCAGAAGCATTCTTTTATTAATTGGTTTGACCGTTTTAGCGGGATATTTATTCCCACAGGAACTGAGCCCTGTCCTCAGTTTAATAATTGATTGGGGCATCTTACTTATCGGAACCGCGGTATTGATAGGCATTGGACATTTAATAAGAAGGCATATTATCCTGATCTCTCGACGTGAAAAACAAAACTTCTTAAGCATTATCCTTCTGATGGCGTTTATTGCCACCATCATCTTTGGCTTGATTTTTTCATTTAATCACCCTGTTTTTACAGATTTGATGATCAATGTGCAATATCCTGTTGAAACCAGTCTGCTGGCGATTCTGGCAGTTGTGCTATTGACGGCGAGCTTCCGATTAATTAGCACCCGTGGATGGACACCCATGTCAATCGCATTTTTATGCAGTGCAGTTATGACCCTTGGGCTCGATGTAGGTTCGATTTATTTGGGTTCAGGGGGGATAGGCGCTGGGATTTTGAATTTTTTGCGCCGATTACCATTAGTAGGCGCACGGGGCATTTTGCTTGGGATGGGTTTGGGCGGTTTAATTGTTGGTTTGCGAGTTTTGTTGACCATAGAGAAACCTTACGGTGAATGATGACGGAAAAGATAACCTGCCCGGAATGTGGCGCTGAGAATTTAGAAGATGCTGAGTTTTGCATTGTGTGTCATGCAAATTTGAGAGAGGATTCAACCTCAGCTTTTATTGATCCGCAGCAACCTGACCAGGATGATTTTGATTTGTTAATGGGTGAGGAAGATGATTTACCTGGCTTACTGAATGCCTTAAAGCAAGCGGATGGGGAT
>JAXHUT010000431.1:0-4961 GCA_034189405.1 Chloroflexota bacterium | reverse complement strand
AAGGTAAAATCCGGAACAATGCTCAGCCCTGGTTATTTCATCTGAGAACTCACATGGGCTTGTTCTGAGCCAATCCCGCTTAACTTGTTCGCCGCAATAGTAGCCCACTTCACTTGGGTCGGGTAAGCCTTCGTGTTCCACATAAATTTGGCAAATTACCTGTGAGTGAGCCCAGGTAAGCAGCCACCATTCATAAGTCGTAAAGGAGACAGTAATTTGGGCGTTTCGTTCAGGGCTATTCGCGCTGAATCCATAGGCTTCGACTTGTTTGGGATGCGTAGATATTAAGCCAACCAAAACACCTACCAGAATGGCGATGGTAAGAAGAATGATCCATATGTGTTTGAGCTTGTTCTTTAACATAAAGCCTATCTCTTATGGATATCCCTGGGCCGTTGGTGTCCGCGTTAAGCTTGGGACAGGTGTTGCATCTGTTGGTGACGGGGTCAGACTTGGGCTGGGCGTTAATCCTGTCGGTGTGATGCTTGGTGTTGATGTGAGCGTTGGCGTGTTCATGATTAACGATGCGGCAGTCGCTTGATACGCTGCCGTCAATTGTGCTTCCAGGGTCCCCACCTGGTCCGTCAATGGCGATGGCGTTAGAATTTGATCGATCGCTTCTTCTAATAATATTTTAACACGTTTTTCCTTTGGAAGGAAGACCTGGGCTTGACTAAATCCGGGAATTTCCCAAACTGACATTTGATCCCAACCGATCATATAATAGCCAATCCGATCAGCATCAGCCAGGCGTAAAGCAAGCGGGATATGACCGAGCAACTCCCCAAGTGAAATATCCGTCTTAACCCATCCTTCAAAGCTGGCGTAAAGCACGGGCAGCTGTACCAGGTTACCATCCTGAGTGAGCTTCCGGAAAATAACCCGGAGAAGCTGCTGTTGCCGGCGCATTCGGTCAACCTCATCAATGCCATCTCGGTAAGAACCATAGCAAAGTGCTAATGTGCCGTCCATTTCAACCAAACCTGCCCGTATGCCGCCGCAAGCCTGGGGTATTGGGAGAAAGACGGTCACCTCAATCCCGTTTATGTCATCCACCAACCATTGGAAATCACCCGGGTGCGCCAGGACAAAACGGTCTGGCGAGACACCAAAATTATACGCAAAGGTCTGCCGCAGGGTTTCAATCCCTCCCAGGGCATAGGCTGTGTTGATTCGCTGCATGGTGTAACCTGGAATATAGACGTAAAGATCGCCAGGTATCGACACTAGGCTTGCCTTTGAAAACCTTGGATGGATAAACAATAAGTGAATTGCCTGTGTTCGCCCAATAAAAGGCGGTTCCTTGTCTGACCCCAATAAAACCCAAACCAAAACCTCATCGGGTATGTTCAGTTTTGGTTGTGGTGAGGGAACAGGGGTGGCAGGATCAATGGAGGGCGGCAAGAAATCACCCCAAACAGGATTGTAATCGTCCCCGGGTTGTAAAGTGGCAGCTGTAATGGTTGGCGTCGATTCTGCTGGCATACCATTTGCTTCGGATGTTGGTGATATAAATTTTGTCGGTGTTTTGGATATTTGTGGCTTATCTATAACAGGAGTCTGGTTTTGACACCCTTGTATCCCAAACAGAGAAAAAATTATCCCAGTAGAAAACAGCACCCCAATAAATACGCGATCGGGTTTTAAGTGTTTTTTATTCATATGTTCCCAGGCTTTGATTATAGCATGAGTCCTGCTTGCATTATATAATTCAAATAATATATGCCCCGCATCGAGGAGCCTGCATTGTTAAATTAACGCAGTTTTTGATCCTCGAAACCATGACCAAGTGCTTCTGCCACAACCAGGAAATCGGTTGCTGAGAGCATGCCCACGATTTGTCCTTTTTTATCCATCACCGGCATGTGGTGAATATGGTGTTCACTCATTGTTTTAGCGCACTGATAAACGGTTTGTTCAGGGTCAAGGGTGACAAGGGGGCTTGTCATCACATCCCGAACTTTAGTTTTGGCTGGATCTTTTCCTTGGGCGACGATTTTGTCACAGACGTCCGTGGAGGTGATGATGCCATATTCAGGATTGTTCTGTGATTTATTGACGATCAGGCTGTTAAGATACCGACGTCGCATTATTGATAAAGCCTCCAGCACAGTTTTGTCGGGGTCAATGAAAACAACTAGATCTATCATCCAATCTTTCACCAAGTCCTGCATGTTCAGACTCCTTTTTATTTAGGTGAGGTTTAAGTTTTTCAAAAAGGTCATAACCTTATCTTACATGATTAATAAGCAAAAAGTCTACTGATCCCATGAATTAGAATAGGTTTTTAAACACGCAAATCAAATTTTAAAGGTGAATCTATTATAATATGACTTAGAAGAACTGTTGATAAAACAGAATATAAAGGATACAAAAATGAGATCTTCGGAAAAAAGTTTCTGGTTATCCATCATTAGTGGTGTTTTACTTGTTGCAGCAGGTGTCATTTTTTTATTGGTTAATCTCGATTTGATCAAACTGGATTGGGAAATGTTGATTGGGCCATTATTTGGCATGGGTGGTCTTGTATTCTTAATCGCCTTTGCGCTCAACACTGATGACTGGTGGGCACTGATCCCGGCTTTTGTTTTGTTTGGCATCGGTAGCAACATCTTTATGGATTATATGATAGGCGCTGCAGCAGATCAATGGGCTGGGACGGTATTCTTCGGGTTGTTGGGCACAAGCTTTTTATTGATTTACATTTTCCATTCTGAACATTGGTGGGCTGTCATTCCTGGCGGTGTATTGCTTACACTGGCAGGTGTTAACCTTGTATCGGAAAATAATTTGCTTTCGGGTGGATTGTTTTTCCTGGGAATGGCATCAACCTTTGGGTCGATCTATATCCTTCCAAAACCATCCGGCAAATCGAAATGGGCTTTATATCCAGCAGGGATTTTGCTTTTGATCGGAGCTCTTGCCACCCTGGGTGCCGTTAATGTGATGAATTACGTTTGGCCTCTGGCATTGTTGATGGCTGGTGGTTACGTGATTTATCGTTCTTTGAAAAAATAATTTACTACGCCAGAAATCCAATTCACCCTGTACGAGGTTATGACAGGGGTATTTATTTTTATAGGAAACTTTGTTGCACAAGCAGTCTTTTCTGCAATGCAATGATCTCATTAATGCCCTTTTCAGACAAAGCGAGCATTTTGTCTAAGGCTTTCTTGGAAAATGGTTTTCCTTCAGCAGTACCCTGGATCTCAACAATCTGTCCTTCAGATGTCATAACAAGATTCAGATCGACTTCAGCCTGGCTGTCCTCAGCATAATTAAGATCAAGGATAGGGTGCCCTTGAACAATCCCGACACTGACTGCGGCAATCGGCGGCTGCAGGGCATCTTGGGAGATCTCCCCAGATTGGATCAGGGGTTTAAGCCCCAGCGCCAGTGCGACATAACCGCCAGTTACGGAAGCTACCCGGGTGCCGCCGTCTGCCTGGATGACGTCGCAATCCAGAAGGAGCGTACGCTCGCCGATTTTATCCAGGTCAACAGCCATTCGCAATGAACGGCCAATTAACCGCCGAATCTCCTGAGTCCGTCCTTTCAACCCCATGGTTTCCCGAGGTGTACGGGTGTGGGTACTGCGAGGTAAGAGGGCATATTCTGCGGTCATCCATCCCCGACCTCTGCCTGCCATCCATGCTGGGACATTATCCTGGATGGTTAAATTGCAAAGGACTCGGGTTCCTCCCCAGGTTACCAATACTGAGCCTTCAGGATAAGAAATAAAATCCGGCACAAATGAGATTTCTCGAAGTTGATCGAGTTTTCGCCCGTCTGGGCGAGAAAAAGTATTAGGTTTCATGGCCCAATTATATTGCAAATTTGGTGATTTTTAGTTTATTGACCAGAGCTTCATCAAAGGTTGTAAATAGCTGCTCTTTTCAGTGATTTTCTTGCAGCAGTAAAAACAAAATGGTATCCAGGCTGGTCTCGTGAACTGTACGAGTTTTAGCTGGTGATATGGACTTGATTTTCAACTGCGTATTAAATAAAAAATGCCCCCACGGGAATTCGAATCCCGGTTTTGGCCTTGAGAGGGCCACGTCCTAGGCCGCTAGACGATGGGGGCGGATGGAAAAAATTTTAACACAGACCGAAGGTAAGGTCAATGAGTCAATTTGTCACAATTGGTCGTCAATAAGGCGGGCTTGGTTCATCCCAACTTATTGATTTAATTTGTGTGGGCTTAACCGCAATCGCCGCAGTCACCCGAAGAACAAGCGCTGCAGCCCTGAGCCAGCGAGCCTTGCTTGATTTCCTCTTCTGTTGCTGGCCGCAGATTTATCACTTTGGTTTTGAATAAAAGGTCTTTGCCTGCCAGCGGATGATTGAGGTTCATTTTGATCGACTCATCTGAAATCGCGACTGCAACGCCTGTGAAGATGTTCCCCTGACCATCCTGCATGCGCATGGGCTGACCCAATTTAATTTCAAAGTCTTCCGGAAAGCTGTCACGCGAAACATCAAATTCTAATTCGGGATCGTAATGACCGTAAGCTTGTTCTGCTTTGACCCAAACCTCTTTTTCATCACCGAGGCGCATACCTTTGATTTGATTTTCCAACCCAGGGATTATATTCCCATGTCCCTGAATAAATTGGATGGGCCCTGAATCGATCTCACTGCCGTTAACTTCAAGGCTATAATCTATCGTGACAACAATATCTTTTTCAACCGTTAATTTATCTTCATGTGCCATTATTTCTTTTGCTCCGTATCACCTGGGTTTTTGATAAACCCAGTCTAAATTCACTCTTTTAAAGCTGAACAACCCTCGTATTATACTTGATAGGATTGGTTTGAGAAGGAAACGTTATTGGGTATTAGGTATTGGGTATTAGACCTGCTATTAGATGTCAAGGGTTAAACTCCATTTAAAGATGGGATTTTGGTTGATTCTAAATCACGAATTATATAAGGACGTTGTTCTTTCAGGATAATGAATA
>JAXHUT010000430.1:0-4690 GCA_034189405.1 Chloroflexota bacterium | reverse complement strand
GCTCACCAGTCTGATCTCCCGCGAGTTGACATTTTTTTTTGAGCGGACAGATTCTGGTTGAGTTCTGGATGGTATGGCTGCCAATTTTACCCCCGGCAGTCCTATTTATGGAGACCTGGCGTCTGGAGAATAAAATGAAAAATGCACAGCTCCCCCGCGAAGTTTTTGATTAAGCGACCCCCCTAACCCCCCGCAGGCAGGGGGAATTAAATTAATATCTTAGAAAGCAAGCGACTTAACAGCACCCTGTGGGAAAGTTATTAAGAACCCTCTCCCTTTGGCAAAGGAGAGGGCAGGGTGAGGTTTACTCTAAACCGAATGACTTTGAAATGCCATAATTTTGCGGACTGAAGTCCGCACTCCTAGAAAATATAGACATTTCATTGTATGGTCACGAAATTTTACCCCCCTATCCCCCCGCAGGCAAAAGGGATCATGAATAAGGTTATTGAATACAATTTTTCACCATATTCACCACTCACTATTCACCACTCACAACTGACAATCTTCACACAACAACCGGCTTAAATATCGCCCCTTCCCAGGATGCTAAATTCCAATTCCTCAGATAGCCGTCAACCAGACGTGCCTCGCCGCCGCCAACCAGATCCTTAAGAAGGGTACCATCGGTGATATAATCCCCGGTCTCAATATTCAGTTCCCAATTTCCGTCTCCGGCATTAATCACCACAAGCATACGTTTGTCTTCAAGATGTCGCAAAAAGGCAAGGTGACGCCCCTCTGCATACACAGGTACGTATTCACCGGTTCTCAACACCTTGTTCTTCCGACGGATTTGGATGAATTTCTTAAAGTCATTGCGTAAATCCTGGTTCCAGTGCGACTGATCCCATGGGAATGGCGACCTGTTATCGGGATCTCGCCCGCCCTCCAACCCAATCTCGTTGCCATAATAAATACAAGGCGCACCCGGATAAGTCATCTGAAACAAGGTTGCCAAACGAAATGCTCGGGTATCTCCGTTGACCATGCTCAAAAAGCGCGGCATGTCATGGCTGTCCATCAAATTAAGCTGGGCTAAGGTGTTTTGTTTCGGATAAATTTCCAGCAATTCTTTACTGCGGTGGGTAAAACCAGGTGCATCCAATTCTGGCACATCGGGCAAGCCCATCATCCCGGAAATCATATACTCGTCTCTGCGACCTTTTCCGAAAAAACCAACAACGGCAGCTGTAAACTGATAATTCATCACACCATCAAACATGTCACCTTGAAGCCATTCCTGCGCCTCAGAAGGGATTTCCCCAACCAGGTAAGCGTCTTTGTTAGGGAATTTTGTAGCGGTGCGGAATTGGCGCCAAAAGGACTCGTCTTTGATCTCAAAGGGGACGTCCAAACGCCAACCGTCCACTCCCATTTCAATCCAATGTTTTGCCACATCAAACAGGAAAGACCGCACCTGGGGATTGTCGGTGTTGAAGGTGGGCAGGGCGGGCAGGTTCCACCAGCAAGCATAGTTAGGCTTGCCCTGGTAAGCGTTCATCGGGTAGCCGTAAACCCTGAACCAGTCCAAATAAGGCGATTTCTCCCCATTTTCTAGGATATGGTTAAACTGAAAAAACCCTCGACTGGCATGGTTAAAAACACCGTCAAGAATGATGCGCATATCCCTGCGGTGGGCTTCTTCCAAAAGCTTGAAAAAGGCTTTGTTACCGCCAAGGATGGGATCAACCTGGTAGTAGTCATAGGTATGATAACGATGGTTTGCGGCAGACATAAATATTGGCGTGAAGTAAAGGGCATTAACCCCCAAGTCTTGGAGATAATCAAGTTTCTCATAAACCCCCACAAGGTCACCGCCTTTGAAACCGTAACGGGTGATGGGGGAATCCCATGGTTCTATATAGGTGGGCTTTTCCAGGGAATCCGATTTTGCAAAACGGTCGGGGAAAATCTGGTAAAAAATTGCGTCCTTGACCCAATCGGGGGTATGCGTCAGCTCAGTCATCAGCACCTTTCATCTCTTGTTGATAAAATTGGTGAACTTGATTTTACCATTATTGAACTTCACAGGGTGAAGCACGTCAATACCTACATAACATTCACCGCAGTCTCTTCATCGCATACATATTGCGATCAATTTTTGCGAGTCATACCCTTATTAAATTGTATTCAATCAGTTGACATTCAGGGGTGAGAAAGTTATTCTTATGGTGGGAATGGTTAGGTCCTGGTGGGCCTCCCGGTCTTCAACACCGGTGTCGGGTCGCGTTGCGAGCCGTGGTGGGTTCGACTCCCATCCATTCCCGTTTTTTGTCAAAATAATGCACAATCCCCCATTATTAGATCGATGAATATTTTTCAGTTATTCTTGAGCTGTAACCAATTGCTCTGATTCCATTTTTCCCTTTTCCCTGTTCCCCAGCTCCCGCCTAACAACCACCCCACCAGCCGAAATCAAGCCCGTCATTACCCACTGGTAGGGCATGGCAAAGGAATCCATGCTGAAGCCCTCCACCAGGTAAGCCATGATGAAAAACTGCCCCGCCAGCCCCAAAATCCGCAGCACATCCGATTGGCTTTTACGAATGAGGGTCGTGCTCTTCCATAACAAATACAGCCAGGTTAGGAAAATTGCAAAACCTAAAAACCCGGTCTCAGAGAGCAAACGCGTCCATAAATTCTTGGTGTTGGCAAGGTAGCCCGCGCGCCAGATCAGGTTGCGCATTTCAATCGATTCAAAAGCTGCCCCATGCACCCGGTCTATGAAGTAGAAACCGGCGTTCCCCAGACCCACGCCAAAGGGATAATCATTGAAGGTATTCCAGCCGCCAAACCAAAAGATCATGCGCTCAAAGAACGCCAGTGAACGGGCATTATAGATCAGGCTGGTTTCAGTAATTGGAAAGAAGTTCAGGGATTCCAATGTGTAATCTTTGAGTAAAAGTTCAAATCGGTAATCCCAGCGGCTTGCAAAACGAATGTAGCCAAGCAGGGCACCCGCTGTTACACCAAGAACCACGACGACCATCAACACGGCTAAACCAAGTTTAACCAGGATCATTCTCCGGGGTGGATTTTTGCGACGGCGGATATACCAGGCTGTCAGCCTCCGATGCAAACCGCGCATGATCAGAAATGCCAGGTACGCCAGTGTTGCCAGGAATGCAAGCAGTCCAATCCGCGGCGAGCTGAAGGCAAAAATGATCAAACCGCCTAAAAACAAGATGTCCTCAATTTGAATTTTCCAAATTCTGAATTTATAAATTGATTTCCTTTGGTACACCGCGGACAACCAGATTGGGAACAAAATCAGGTTGAACTGACGCACAAACCAGGAGGGTTCATAGGCAAAACCCGTAACCCGGTTGATGAAGTTCACCGACGGCGATTGAACCGCCAGTGCCGAGCGTATCGCCCTGAACCATTCTGGTAAAGCCTGTGCGCTTGTGTAGATTCGCAGCGTAACCACTTCAAAGCCGGTCCACAAAATCAGCAAGGCACCGCCAATGTAGATGAATTGAAAGATCATCCGGATGGCGGATTTACACTGTGCATAAGCTGAAAACATCAGGTAAAAGCTCAAGCCAATGCCCAGGGTTACAAAAGCTCGAATACTCTGGTCAAAAAAATTACGTCCCCGATCATAAAAACCATCCAGAAAAAAAGCCCCCGCAGAAATGATCACGGCAAAGGCTGTGAAATATAAAATCGGCAGTACCTCCGGGGGGAATTTTCCACGGCTAATAATAAAGGGGATCATCCAAAGGAGCAGCAAAAGCACCAGGGGAATGAATGAAAAAGGCGCAACAATCGCCCCCGTCCACTTGTTAAGGATCGGAAAACTAGTCAGCGGCAAGCCAACAATCAACAAGAACCACAGAAATTTGATCAGTACTTTGTATGCTGAATTGTTCGAAAGGGAATCCAGGATCATCAGGTTGTCCTTGAGGGTTTGACGCGATACCTTTGTGAAAAATCGACCAGGATAACACCTGCCACGAAGCCGATTAAAGTCCCAGCCAGGATCAAATTATTGCGATTTTGGTAAATAGCAACCTGGGGCAGATCCGCTTTGGCCACCAAATCGACGATGACGAAACTTTCAGCCCTACCATTTGTTTGCGCATCCTGTAAAGCTTGCCAACCCAGATCTGCCCAATAATTGACAATGGATTGTGCAATTTCAGGATCGCTGTGCCGGTATCGTAAATACCATTGAGCATGGTGCCGGCGTATTTGTGAATTTTGGTCAAAAGTGGTGATATCCAGATCTGGATCTAAAGTTTGTGCATATCGAAAAGCTTCATTTCTTGTAGCTAGCAACATGCGTTGAACAACCTGCAGCGCGATATCTTCATCATACTGGGTAAAAGTGAGGGGTGCGTTGTTTCCAGATTGAAGATTCTCAAAATTAATTTCTGTAAAATCAATGCTGGCGTGAAAAACGGCTTCAGCCTGGTACAGCGCCGGCTTAAGGTACGAAAAGCCAAAAGCAAGCAGCCCTCCCAAGAAGGCTGCAATAACAATCACCCACCAGCGCTTCATCAACTGCTTATAAGTCTTTAGAAGATCAAAGGCATCCTGCATGGGTATACCCTTCCAAATAAAGGTTCTACAATCACGTAAATTATAACGTATGTAAACTGTCTAGGGTAAATTAGACAAATAGGGTGCACTAAAAAGTTGTTGGTTAAACAGCCAAGGGCAAAATACGACCGCAACGTTT